>JAHEIK010000186.1 GCA_024639415.1 Planctomycetota bacterium | reverse complement strand
CGCTCGGCAGCGGCGTGAGCAGGTTGGGCTCCTCGCGGCCCCGCGGCCCCGTGCCGCTGCGGGCACCGCTGCTCGGAAGCCCGTCGCGGCGAACCAGCGGGCGTGCCGCCCAGAGGGGCGATGTGGTCCAGGAGCCGGGTGCGGCGATCTGCGCCGGGGTCAGCGCGATCGACGTGGGCGGGAGCGCCGGGGCGGCCTGCGCAGGGGCGATCGGAGCGCTCTGACAGCCCGCCCCCAACGCGACGGCACCCAGCAGCAGGAGTGTGGCGAGGCAGCGGCGCACGATGCGGGACTCTCCGTGACCCCCAGAGCCTCGCCCGCCACGGGCGTCAGGAAAGGGATTTCCCGGATCCTGCTAGGAACGCTGGACGCTCCAGACGTTGGGCACCCGCTTGATGAGGGTGCGCATCGTCGGCAGACGGTGGGATCGGAAGCGGATCAGCATGGACTCATCGAAGAGCCCGTCGAGGTCGTAGCGGTCAGCCACGAGGCGCTGCTCGGAGGAGAGCAAGCGCTCGGCGTGCTCTCCGTAGCTGTCCAGCACACGGCGGCGCGCGCTGCGCCAGTTCTCGCCGCGGCCGCTCAGCTCGGTGCCCACGAACTCCGCGAGCTGCAGGGCAGCAGCCGTGAGACGGCCGTGGGCCTCGCGGCCCCTCTGCGCCGTCGTGAACTCGGCGAGGAGGTCGTGCCAGCACTCGCCGTTCTCATTGCGCACGAAGCTCAGGTCCGCGAGGTCGTGCCGCGCATCCTCCATGATGCGTAGCAGGTCCGCCGCCTGCTCCGGTGTGAGACGGAGCACGCGCTGCGCGTGGCGCAGGCCGGTGAGGAGCTTCCCGCGCAGCTTGTCGTCGCGCAGCCCCACGGTCGTGATCAGGTAGCGGCCGGGATGCAGGTGCGCGGCGACCGTGTCGGCTTCCGACGGCGCGGACGGAGCGTCGGCCACCGTGCGGGGTTCCTGAACGGGCGCCTCGGGGGCGCGGCCCTGCAGGCCGGGCCCGCGGGGGCGCTCGGGCTGCAAGGAGGCCTCCTGGACGGGCGCCTCGTCGAGGTAGTCGGCGACGGCGGCCTTGATGGGCTCGACGTCGAGGCTGAGAAGTGCGACGGCCCCCATCACCATGAGGACGAGCAGTTGGGCGCGGGCTCTGTCTCGGCGCATGGGATCTCCTCCGCAGGGCTCACCCCTATGGACGCACACCAACCGGCTGCGTTGGTAAGAGCTGTGCAAGAAGTCGGGGGCGGGAAGGAGAGGGCGGGCATGGAGCCCGCCCCTACCCGACGCCCGGCAGCGCGCAGGGACGATGTAGGGGCGGGTTACATACCCGCCCTAGTACGCCAGGTTGCTGCCCAGCCAGCGCTCGACGTCCTCGACCGGCAGCCCCTTGCGCCGGGCGTAGTCCTCGACCTGGTCGCGGCCGAGGCGGCCCACGCTGAAGTAGCGGGCCTTGGGGTGGGCGAAGTAGAGCCCACTGACGCTCGCCGCCGGCGTCATCGCAAAGTGCTCGGTGAGACCCATGCCGACGTCCTCGGCCTCGAGCAGGGCGAAGAGCCGCCGCTTCTCGCTGTGGTCGGGACACGCCGGATAGCCGAACGCAGGCCGGATGCCGCGGTAGCGCTCGCGGTGCAGGTCCTCGAGATCGGGTGCCTCGAGACCTGGGGCCCCCTCCATCTCGTAGCCCCACGCGCGGCGCACCCGCTGGTGCAGCAGCTCGGCGAAGGCCTCCGCCAGGCGGTCGGCGAGCGCCTTCACCATGATCGCGTGGTAGTCGTCGTGCTCGGCCTCGTAGGCGGCGGCGAGGTCGTCGGCGCCGAGGCCCGCGGTGACGGCGAACGCGCCCACGTGGTCGCTGAGGCCCGTCTCGGCCGGTGCGACGAAGTCCGCCAGGGAGCGGTTGGGGCCCCCACGCTCGTCCGGGTGCTGGCTGCGCAGCATCGGGAAGCGGGCGATCTCACAGCCCGCGCCCAGCGGATCGAGCAGCACGACGTCGCCGCCGTCCTGCTGCGCGGGCCAGAAGCCGTGCACGCCGCGGGCCCGCAGCAGCCCCTCGGCCTCGATGCGGTCCAGCAGCGTGTTCGCTTCCTCGAAGAGCCCGCGCGCCGCCTCCCCCATCTGGGGATGCTCGAGGATGGCCGGGTAGCGCCCCTTCAGCTCCCAGGTCGTGAAGAAGAACGTCCAGTCGACGTAGCGCCGCAACTCGGCCAGCGTGACGTCGTCGACGACCCGGCGACCGAGGAACGAAGGCACCGGCAGGTCCGCCGGCTTCCACTCGATGGCCAGCCGGTTGGCGACGGCCTCGTCGAATGCCAGCAGCGGCCGGCCCTGGCCGCGCGCGAACTGGCGGCGTAGCTCCTCTTGCGCAGCGGCGTTGCTCGCCGCGAACACCGGACGCCGCTCCTCATCGAGCAGATCACTCACGACGCCAACGACACGTGAGGCGTCGAGCACGTGCGCGGTGGTCTTCGAGAAGGCGGGGGCGATCTTCACGGCGGTGTGCTGCTTGGAGGTGGTCGCGCCGCCGATCAAGAGCGGCAGGTCGATACCACGGCGCTCCATCTCCGCCGCCACGTGCACCATCTCGTCCAGCGAGGGCGTGATCAGGCCGCTGAGCCCGATGACGTCGGCCTGCTGCTCGAGCGCCGTGTCGAGGATGCGGTCCGCAGGCACCATCACGCCCAAGTCGACGACGTCGTAGCTGTTGCAGCCGAGCACCACGCCGACGATGTTCTTGCCGATGTCGTGCACGTCGCCCTTCACCGTGGCGAGGACGATGCGCCCCTGCGCGGAGGCCACGCCCGTCTCCGCCTGCTCCGCGTCCATGAAGGGCTCGAGCCAGGCCACGGCGCGCTTCATGACGCGTGCGCTCTTGACCACCTGGGGCAGGAACATCTTCCCGCTGCCGAAGAGGTCGCCGACGATGTTCATCCCGTCCATGAGCGGGCCTTCGATGACGTCGAGCGGTCGCGCGAGCTTGAGGCGCGCTTCCTCCGTGTCCTCCTCGATGAAGTCCACGATGCCCTGCACCAGCGCGTGCTTCAGGCGCTCCTCGACGCCCTCCTCGCGCCACGCGAGATCGACGACGCGCTTGCGACCGCCGCTTTGCACCTGCTCCGCGAAGGCCACCAGGCGCTCGGTCGCGTCCTCGCGGCGGCAGAAGAGCACATCCTCGACGTGCTCGAGCAGTGCAGGCTCGATCTCCTCGTAGATCTCGAGTTGGCCGGCGTTGACGATACCCATGTCCATGCCGGCACGGATCGCGTGATAGAGGAACGCGGCGTGCATCGCCTCGCGGACGGCGTCGTTGCCCCGGAAGGAGAACGACAGGTTCGAGACGCCGCCTGAGATCTTGACGCCCGGACAGGTCTCCTTGAGCCGGCGCGTGGCCTCGATGAAGGCCATGGCGTAGCTGTCGTGCTCGGCGATGCCCGTGGCGACGGCGAACACGTTCGGGTCGAAGATGATGTCGGTCGCGTCGAAGCCGGCCTCATCCGTCAGCAAGCGGTAGGCGCGCGCGAGGATCTCGACCTTGCGCTCGGCCGTGTCGGCCTGGCCCGTCTCATCGAAGGCCATCACGACGGCCCCGGCCCCGTAGCTGCGCACGAGACGCGCCTTGGCGAGGAAGTCCTCCTCGCCCTCCTTCAGGCTGATGGAGTTGACGATCGCCTTGCCCTGCACGCACTTCAGGCCCGCCTCGAGGACGCTCCACTTGGAGCTGTCGATCATGATCGGTACGCGTGCGACGTCCGGCTCGGTAGCGACGAGATTGAGGAAGGTCGTCATGGCCTGCTCCGAGTCGAGCAGGCCCTCGTCCATGTTGACGTCGAGGATGTTCGCGCCGCCGCGCACCTGCTCGAGGGCGACCTCGAGCGCCGTGGTGTAGTCGCCCTCCTTGATGAGGCGGGCAAAGCGCCGCGAGCCGGTGACGTTGGTGCGCTCCCCCACCATG
Organism: Planctomycetota bacterium; assembly: GCA_024639415.1. Taxonomy (GTDB): domain Bacteria; phylum Planctomycetota; class PLA2; order PLA2; family JAEUHO01; genus JAHEIK01. The sequence goes on along the minus strand of JAHEIK010000186.1, from coordinate 3,345 downwards.
ATGAAGTTCGACTCGGGACGGATGATCAGCGGCTCGAGCCCGCTGAAGCGGCTCAGACGCTCGGTCGTCTGCGGCAGCGCCCGGGGCGGCAGCCCCCGCACGCCCTCGGCCACGGCGCGGATGTGCTCTGGCGTGGTCCCGCAGCAGCCGCCGACCATGTTCACGAGTCCGCTGGCCGCGAACTCACCGAGCAGTTCGGCTGTGCGGGCCGGTAGCTCGTCGTACTCGCCGAAGGCGTTGGGTAGCCCCGCGTTGGGATAGCAGCTGACCCAGGTCGTAGCCACCGCGGCGAGGTCGGCGAGATGCGGCCGCATCTCCTCCGCGCCCAGCGCGCAGTTCACGCCCACGACCAGCGGCTTGGCGTGCTCGATCGAGAGCCAGCAGGCCTCGACGGTCTGGCCGGAGAGCGTGCGCCCGCTCTTGTCGGTGATCGTGAGCGAGACGAGCAGCGGAAGGTCGGTGCCCTTCTCGCGCTGCACGTCCTCGACCGCCTTCAGGGCGGCCTTGCCGGTCAGCGTGTCGAAGATCGTCTCTACGAGCAGCACGTGGCAGCCGCCGTCGATGAGTCCGCGCACCTGCTCGGCGTAGGAGGCACGGACCTCGTCGAACGTGACGTCGCGGAAGGTCGGATCCCCGACGTCCGGCGAGATCGAGAGCGTCTTGTTGGTCGGGCCGATCGCGCCGGCGACCAGACGCCTGCGGTCCGGCGTCTTCAGGCTCCACGCGTCGGCGACCTCCCGGGCCAGCACAGCCGCTGCGCGATTGATCTCGTAGACGTGCTCCTCCAGGCCGTAGTCGGCCTGCGAGATGGACGTGGCGTTGAAGGTGTCGGTCTCGATGATGTCGGCGCCCGCCTCCAGGAACGCCTCGTGGATCCCGCGGATCGCGTCGGGCCGGGTAAGCACCAGCAGATCGTTGTTGCCCCTGAGGTCCTGCGGGTGGTCGGCGAAGCGCGTGCCGCGGAACTCTGCCTCTGTCAGCTTCAGCCGCTGGACCATCGTGCCCATGGCACCGTCGAGCACGAGGATGCGCCGCCCGAGCTCCTGCTCGAGGTAGCGGCGCGCGTCGGGACCGGTGGCGTCGGAGTGGGGCAACGGTGTAGGTTCCAGGGCTCTGGACTGAGCGGCATTCTCGCCCGGGCCGCCCCCGACGTGAACGATTCCGTCCCGGCGGCTGCGGTGAAGCGGTAGGATGCCCGCGCCTCGGGCCGGGAAGGAACAGCGCATGGCCGATCCCACGAAGAGTCCCTACCTCGTGCCGTTCGACGGCTCCTTTCGGGTGTCGGAGGCGCCGACAGCCCCGCCAGAGGACGCCCCGGGCAAGAAACGCTGTCGCAAGCGTCTGGCCGCCTTGCGCGAAGAGTTGCGCGAGCAACAACGCATGCTCTACGCGCACGACCATCACTCGGTCCTGCTCGTCTTCCAGGCCATGGACGCCGCCGGCAAGGACGGCACGATCCGGGCCGTCATGCAGGGTGTGAACCCGGCCGGCTGCCAGGTCTCGTCGTTCAAGCAACCCTCGGCCGAAGAGCTGGACCACGACTTCCTCTGGCGTACGGCGAAGCAGCTCCCGGAGCGGGGGCGCATCGGCATCTTCAACCGCAGCTACTACGAAGAGACGCTCGTCGTGCGCGTGCACCCGGAGTACCTGGGCTACCAGCGTCTGCCCGACGGCGTGGACCTGGACACGATCTGGGACGAGCGCTTCCAGAGCATCCGTGAACACGAGCGTCATCTGGCGCGCAGCGGGACGGTGATCCTGAAGTTCTGGCTGAACGTCAGCCGGGAGGAGCAGCGCCAGCGCTTCCTCGCGCGCTTGGACGAGCCCGAGAAGAACTGGAAGTTCTCGGCCGGCGACGTGAAGGAGCGCGGCCACTGGGACGCGTACATGCACGCCTACGAGGAGTCGCTCAGGGCGACCTCGCGCCCGTGGGCGCCCTGGTACGCGATCCCCGCCGACAGCAAGGCCTTCATGCGCCTGCAGGTCGCCAAGGTCGTCGTCAAGACGCTCCGCGGCCTGGGGCTCGCCTACCCCGAGGTTGACGAGGCTGCGCGCGCGACCTTGGACGCCATGCGGGCCCTGCTCGAGGACGAGGATGGCTAGCCCAAAGTCCCGGCTACGCTGACAACGAGCGAACAGATGTGTGGCGAACTTGTGCGCAGGGCCCTAGCTGCTGCGGATTGCCCTCACGCCGGCCAGCCCTTCTGGCCGACGAGGAAATCGACTTGATGGGAGTTACGGGGTGTCGGCAGACACCCGATGAAGCAATCCAAATCACTGAAACGCCGCCGGTCGCGCAAGCAGGCCGGCTTCTCGATGATCGAGCTGCTCATCGGGGGCTCCGTTCTAGCGGTCGCACTGCTGGGCCACACGGCCAGCATCTTCAGCGAGCACCGCCTGAGTGAGAGCGAGCGCGCACGCAGCACGGCTCTGCTCGCAGCCGAGCAGTTCATGGAGTCCATGCGGTCGGACGACGACTATGCAGGGCTCTTCAACCGCCTGAACACGCTGCAAGCTGTGTCCGAGCGCTCGCCCACCGCAGCGGCCGCATGGATTCAGGAGCAGATGGCCGCAGGCGGCGGCGAGATCGGCGGCAGCCTGGCGAGCCTCGAGCTCACGCGCACGCTCTTCGCAGATCTCCAGGACGGGCGCCGGGCCTTCCTGCCGCAGGCCTACTACACCGAGTTCCGCGTACCGCGCGCCTTGCGCAGCCTGCACGTGGCTGTCGCCGTGCCGAGCGCGCCGCTCGCCAGCGATCCGACCGGAAGCGCCGTGCTGCGTGAGGACCTACAGCTCCCGCAGTTCGGTCTGCCCGCCGACCTGACCGGCGACAGCCAGATCGACGACGCCAGCCACAACGACGACTACCGGGTCCTACCCGTCATCGTGACCTTCCGCTGGACGACCGTGAGCGGCGCCAGTGAGGAGATCAACGTGTCCACCTGGCTCTGGGGGAACCGATGAACCGCCACACGCACCAGTCCGGCTTCACGATCCTCGAAGTCGCCGTCGTGGTCTCGCTGCTGGGCGTCGGTCTCTCGACGTTGGGTTCCGTGTTCACGCGCAACCACGAACTGATTCGCGACACGCGCGCCCACCAGCAGGTGGAGGCCGTGCATCGCAGCAATGTGGCGGCCCTCGCACGCGTACTCCGCAACGTCGACCTGAAGACCCTGTCCGGCTTCGATGCCAAGGGTGAGTCGACCCAGCCGCAGTTCTCCCGTGTGACGGGAGCGGACATGGACGACCTGCTCTACTCCGGCGACGAGAAGCTGACTTGGATGCCGTCGGCCGTCGCGGTGGACGGCGTCGTCAATCCCGGCGCCGTGTATCTGGTGACGGGGG
>JAHEIK010000185.1 GCA_024639415.1 Planctomycetota bacterium | reverse complement strand
CCCAGTTCCGGACCTTCGTGACGGACCACATCCGACGCGTGGCGGCCTTCCCGGCCGAGGCCCGCCTCCTGGAGGAGGGCGAGGAGCACCTGCCCCACGCGCTGGCGAAGCGCATCCGCGCCAAGCGCGAGGCCTACGAGGACCTGGCCTGCGACTTCGTGGAGGGTGCCGCGGGTTCGCGCGGCGGCCGCCGCCCGGCCCTGCGCCTCAGGGTGCGGATGCTGCTCGGCATGGCCGATCGTGTCGCCCGCGATGCCGCGCGCGCGGACAGCCCGCCGCAGCCGCAGCGCCTCGCGCGCAGCGTCATCGACGTCTTCCTGCACGGCATCCGCCGCTAGCCGCGGCTAGCCGCCGCGTCCGCGCAAGGGGTCCCCCATCAATGCGAGCGGCGCGTACGCGCCCGGCTCGCAAGGGTCGCAGCCCGCACCGCTGGGAGCACGAGCCTGCGGGAGTCGAGTCAGCGCGGCTCGGCCTGGCCCAGTTGGAGGTCGAACGTCCACGCGGTGACGTCGCCGCCGTTGCGTGCCACGTCCACGAGCGCCGCCGCCGTGCCGTCGGCAACCAGCGAGCCGTCGAGGGTCTCCACATCCGGGTCGCCATCCTGCGTCACCGTCAGCTCGAAGGTGCCGGTGGGGAAGGCGGTCAGGAGACCGCTCCACGCCTGCTCCTGCCACCCCAGATTCACCACGCAAGGCTCACCGATGGCACCCAAGACGCCGCTGCTCAGGGTCGGGAGACCCGACTCGAACACCCAGGACACCATGCCCACCGCCGGCAGGGTCGGACCACCGAGATCGAGGGACAGGCCGTAGCCGTCCGGAAGGGTCGGCAGCAGGGTGCCCAGCGCCCCGACCCCCATGGAGGTGAACAGGTCCACCTGGGCCGTGTCGAAGGGGTTGACCGGCTGCCCGTCGCCATCGAGGAAGCGCAGCGCGCCCACGCCGTCCTCCACCTGGTTGCCGTTGGCGTCGAGGGACACCAGCAACTCGAGCATGAACTCGTCCGCGGCGACGGAGCCGGGCACGACAGAGAAACCGGCCGCCGCGCCGGTGCCGGCCAGCAGGTCGTCGAGGCGATCGACCATGCCGAATGCGTCGTCGAGGCCCGGCAGGAGGCACGCTTCGAGAATGGCCCGCGTGGTCTCGTCGGTGCCGCCCGGCGGCGGATCCTGCGGGTCATCCGGGTCGACCACGGGGGCGCCACCACCGCCGCCACAAGCCGCGAGGCATAGGACCAGGAGCAGCAGTGCGAGGGTGCGTAGATTGGTCATCGTCTGTCTTCCTTGACTTCCGTGGCCGGTGAGCCAGGTCTGAAGTAGAGCGCACCGTCAAGCACGACGGCGCGGAATCGAAACTCTTCTGCGCATAGGTCGACCAAGGCGTCCGCGCCCGGCAACTGGGGCACGCGTGCCCTGCAGCGACGCCGGCGGAAGGTCGTGAGTGCGGCAGCACTCTCGAAGCGCAGCGGAACGCGTCCCTCCAGGGCTGCGGCCAGGACGCGCAGGACCCCGTCTCCGTCGGGTTCGGGAGCGGGCAGCAGGGGCGGGGGTTCCTCGTGGACAGGCGGCCTGGGCGCCGGGACGTGATGTCCATCGCCCACGCCCTGCGGCGGCGGGGTCGGCTCCTCTTCAGCCTCGTCACCTCGATCAAACCACGCGTCCCAGAAGGGCCCGAGATCCGGTGAGCCCTTGCTCATCGCACGCTGCCAGTCACCAGCGCTAGCCACCTGGACACTCGACGGGAGCGGCCCGCGAGCCTCCAGGTCCTCGGCTCCGAGATCACCCCTTGGCAGGCGATCCGTTCCAGACTCGGCCCGTAGCAGCGCCTGGTCATCGCCGGACGGACCGGGACCGTCGTCGAGCGCCAGGTCGTCGAGCGCGGGCTCCTCAGACGCCGGGGACTGCCACACGAACCACAGCAGTCCGAGCGCGGCGACAAGCGCCGCTACCAAGACAAGGCGTGCGCTGCCTGCCTGCGTCTCCATGACGTCCATCACTCCCGCCGTCGACCGGCGCCTAAACGAACGAAGGGGTGCCCATCATGGGCACCCCTCCCTGGCCCCGGCCACTTGGGCCGAGGCACAGCAAGCGCCGGAAACCTCTCCGGCGCCTGCCGCTGGCGGAGCCGCCTCCAGGCGGCTCCGCGTGGCAGCGTCTACTTAGCGACCGCCGCCCAGCACGTGGATACGACCCACGATGGGCTGGCCACTCGGCGCGCCCACCAGCGGATCCTTGGTCCATGCGCCCGTCGTCGGGTCGTACGAGGCCTTGGTCAGCTGCATCTGCGTGTCGTTTCCTGCCCCTGCCTTGAAGGAGTAGAACAGGTCGTCGCCGACGAAGACCATGGCCTCGCCGGAGCGCCCATTGACCGACTCGAGGCGCGTCGAGTCGGTGCCGGCGCTGAAGCCGGAGTGCATGACGCCTGTGGTGGGATTGAAGTTGATGTCCGACACCTGGATGAGCTTCTCCTTGTGCCACGTGCGCTTGGCCGCACCGTTGTAGTAGTACAGGCTCGTCTGGTTCGAAACCTGCGTGGTCAGGATGAGCTTGCTCCCGTCGCGGGGCGTATCCATCCACACCATGCGCTCCCTGTACGTATCCGTGCTCGTGGAGCTGTACGTACTCGTGCTGGTGTTGACCGTGCTGAGCTTCTTGACCGGACCGCCTACGTCGGCGTTGAAGCCGTACGTGTGCACACCGCCGTTGCCGGGGTAGTAGCCGTAGCTACCGGGCGTGTAGTAGGGCATCGGGCTGGTCGAGTAGTAGCGACGGATGTAGCTGTAGGCCTGGTACTTGGCCGCCCAGAACACGTAGCCCGAGTCCTTCGCCATGACCTGACGGCCCTGGCCCTGATGGCCGTGCGGCGAGTAGGTGTCACCGACGGGGTAGCCCATCGACTCACGCGTGACGATGGACGAGCTGTAGGCCGGCGTGTCCATGAACCCACGGCGCTGCTCGACGCCGGACAGCAGGAATCCCTGGCAGTTGGGATGCCCGTTGATGCTGCCGGAAGCAATGCTTGAGATGTTCAGACCGAGCAACTCGCACGCCGTGTACCGACTGCTCGTCAGCGAGCCGTAGGCGACGATGTACATGAAGTTGCGGTTGCGCGAGATGAACCCACCGCGCGGCTGGACCGCTCCGAAGCGGTTGAAGTACGACGTGCTGCTCGACGTGGTCGTAGTCGGGCTGAACGACGACACCGTCGAACCCGCCGTGGTCGACCAGCCGCCACTGGCCGTGCTCAACATGTTGTAGACCGTGCCCGCCGTGGGGCTGCTGGTCTTGTACACGTAGAACGAACCCCAGCAGCGGTCGGAGTAGTTGTAGGACGTGCTCGTCGGATAGTAGGCAGGCCCACCACCCCAGAAGACGAGGCCGTCGTCGTCCGCCGTGAAGGCCAAGGCGCCGAAGCGCCAGTAGAGGCCGCTCGAGAAGCGCGATGCCGTGATCGTCGCCTCGCCGTACCCGCCCCAAGAGGCGTCGGTACTGCTGGCGAGGACGACGTTCTCACGGGTGTAGCGCGCCCAGCCGCCACTGGGGCTGACGCTCGTGCTCGAGACCCAGTCTGCGTAGACGCTCGCGACCCGCAGCCCATCGTCCGAGATCTCCAGGCCCGGTGTCGGGCCTGTGTAGCGACCCCAGTTCTGCCCGTAATCCGGGCCGTAGTGCATGATGTAGCCGCTCGAGCTACCCCGCGGGCTACGCCTCACCGTGCTGGCAATGCGCCGGGCGCCGGCCGCCTGGAAGTCGACCCACAGGTAGTTCTTGTAGATCTCGTCGTCGGAGTAGTAGTAGAGGCCGTCGGAGTAGTACGGCGACGGCTCGGCGGCGGCCTTGAAGGCCACAGCCTGACCGTTGCGGCTGACGCGGAACGGCGTCGGCGCCAGGGTGTGCTCGTGGAAGTTCGAGCCGCCCTGCGCGAACATCACGTAGTTGGCCAGCCTGTACGACGAACTGCCACGGTAGCTGGTCTGGAGATAGCTGTAACCGTAGCTGCCGAGGTTGCCCGCGTAGCCGTGATGCTGGAACGTGGTCTGCATCGGCATGTTCGCCGCCTGCGTCCAGTTCGAGTCCGTACCGCTGACGGGCAGGAGACCCGCGCCGCCCGAGAACACGTTGGCGCGCATCAGCCAGTGACCCGAGAAGGTCTGCCAGTACTGCGTGCCGAAGGACGTTCCGCTGCGCGAGCCGATCAGGAAGTAGAGGTGCGAGTTGGTGAGGGCCATGCTCTGCGCGTACATCACACGGTTGGTGCTGTTCCAGGGCGTGCTCGTGCCCGTGGCTGCGACACCCGTGTCGATGATGCGGTAGGTCTGACCGCCGAACATCCCCTCGCCCGTGAGCGAGATGAGCAGGATGGCGCTGTCGGCTGCCTGCTCGTAGAGGTTCGTGTAGCTCTTCTTGAGCTTCATGGCGCCGATGCGGCCATCCGGACTGATGGTCATCTGGACGGTGCGCATGTAGGCATCCCGCGCCGACGTGCTGTACGCCTCCACCGTGCCGTCACCGAAGCCGGTGAACGTGGTGTTCTTCTGGTAGGCGAAGGGCACGTAGATCTTGCCGTTCTCACGAACGACCATGATCCCGAAGCGGTTCGCACTCTCGAACGGGTACATGCGGCCACCGTCGGTGTAGATCCCGTTGACGGGGTCGTAGCCGTCCGGCTTGCCGGGGACCACCGGGCCGGCGACACCCTCGGCATCCGGCAACTCAACGCACGAGACGTTCGGCTGCCAGTTGCTGCTGTAGTACGAGTTGTAGGCGTACGTACCGGCGTAGTAGTAGGTGTTCCACTTGCCGGCCTGCATGTCGTCCATGTTCGGGTCGCTGTGGGCGCCGTGGCGACCACCGACCGGGTTCATGCCCTGGACGTCGGCCCACCAGCCCGTGGGGTTGATGATGCCGACCAGGAAGTCGACACCGGCCGTGTCGCCGCCCGTGGCACCCGAGAGCAGCTTCGCAGCGGCGCCCGTGGTCCCCAGGCCCGCGACGGCGGGTACCGGGTGCGTCAGGTCGGCATCGGCAAGGTCGACGAGGTCCGACGGACCGGTGCTGAAGGCGTCCGAGCGCTTGACCTTCATCTCCATGTCGTTCGGCTCGAACTTGCTGCTGCTCGTCCAGGACGTGTCGGTCTGCGTGAACGAGTCGGTGCTCACCGTCACGATGATCGAGTCCGGCCCGATCGAGTACGCGAGGGTCCGCGTGTTCTCGTTCTCAACGCCGCCGACACCGTTGGGAAGCTGATGGTCGATGACCGTCAGGTCCACGAGGTCCCGACCGATCTTCACCAAGGCGTTCGGATTCACGACGCTGATGACGCCCGCGCTGGTCATCGCAACGCCGGGAGGCGGCGTCGCGCCGCTGCTTGCCCAGAGGGCGTCCCACTTGTAGGTGCCCGCGGGCTCCAGCGGGGTGGTGACGCGCTGGTCCTCGTGCGGCGCGTCGGTGTGGCCGTCGGAGGCCACGCCGCCCATGCCGGCCAGCTGGACGTTGTAGGCCTTGCCGACCTCCATGTCCGGAAGGTTGTTGAAGGGCTCGACGTTGTTGGAGCCGGTATTCCAAGCCGTGGACTCCTGCGTCCACTCGGGATCGAGATCGAACGCCGGCCGCGGGTTGCTGCCCGACGGCGGCTCGCTCTGCTCGATGCTGAAGCTCAGCTCCTTGAAGGCGTGCTGCCCGCGCTCGTTCGGAACCAGCGTGCTGTAGACGTGGAAGATGACACGGAAGTCACCGCGGCGACGCGGGACACCCTTGAGGTTGCCGCTACCGGCGCCCACGTCCTGGAGGTAGAGCCCCTCCGGCGGCATGGGAACGGCGCTGTAGTCGGGACCGAAGGCGGTCTCGCTCGGGTAGTCGATGCGACCCAGGCCGTCCCCGCGCAGCTTTGCGTTGTCGAGCGCCGGGCCCGTCGGGCTGAGGTTGAAGGGCAGGGCCCCGTCGATGAAGTCGACGATCGACGCCGTCTGACCAGGCGTGAAGTCGAGGTTGTCGTTCTGGTTGCCCGACGTGGCGGTGTCGCCGTCGTCGTTCGGGGCGTTGTCCGTCAGCTCGTAGGCGAGCGGCGGCACGCCATCGACGGCGCTGACGCTGTCGAAGTAGTCCGTGCCGGCCTTGCCGTCCACCAACTCCGTGTTGGGGATGATGATCGGCGGGGTGTCGATCTTGTGCTGGAACTTGTGCTCCGACGTGTTGCCGACGTCGTCGGTGACACGGATCGTGTAGCGGAACGGACGACCGGCCGGGCCGACCTGTCCGGGCGTACCGACGAGACTGCACGAGTTGACGGCGAAGGAGAGCCCCGTGGGCAGTGCGCCGTCATCCGGGTCGGTCGGGTCGTCGACGAGGGCGCACGAGTACGGTGCGACGCCGCCGGCCACGATGAGGTCGTAGTTGACGAAGCTGCCGTAGACGACCGTCGCTAGCGCGTCGGCGTCAGGGTACTTCAGCGGATCGTTGAAGCTGGCCACCGGGATGAGCGGCGGGTTGCAGCCCACGATGCGTACCGGGCCCTGCCCGACGTTCCAGTTGAACTCGACGACGCCCGTGCGGAACGGGTCGCAGCTCGTGTCCGTCACCTTGATGGTGAAGTCGAACGGGCCGTCCTCGAGGATCACGCCGACGAGATGGTGTCGGCCGTTCTCGTAGTCGACGCCAACGCCGTCCGGAAGCTGGCCGGCGATGACCTCGACGACGTACGGGCCGACGCCCGAGCAACCGCCGTCCAGCGGAATCATCCAATCGATCACGTCGCCCGAGACGAGCGTGGGATCGATGGTGCTGCTCGTGATCTCGAGCGGGTCGGCTTGGACGCTGTAGCCGTTGCCACCCCCGCCACACGCGGGAAGCAACGCCAGCGCAAGCGCGACGAAGAAGAAGGTAATCCTGGAAGTACGCATGGGCTCTCCTAGCAAGCCAGACTCTGAGGCGAGCTGCTGTGACCGCGAGTCGGGTTGACCTACCGCGCCGAATCCTACCCGGTCGAGCGTACCACCTTAAGGCCAGAAACTGCCGCTGCGCGGTAGTCCGAGGCCTCGCTGTGGTGCTCGACCCGTTGTGGGGGTGGCCAAGCCACGAACCCACTCCGAGTGAGCATCGGTACGCAATCCGGGGGCCCATGCCGAGAACCGCACTCAAAATCCCCAACTGCCTGCCTTGAAAGCACTTGTGGCAACAGGAACCCCACCCTGCAGAGAGCTGGCTGCACGCGGGCGTGCGGATCCGCACGGGGCGATGGTCGCGCCGCGGCGCGGTTCCGCACGGGGCCTTGGTCAGGCGGACAGACGCACTA
>JAHEIK010000184.1:3692-7291 GCA_024639415.1 Planctomycetota bacterium | reverse complement strand
CGCCCACCACGCCAGCGGTGCTTGCATGCGGATGCGACGGAACGCGTGACCATGGGCCACGATCGGCCGTCGTCAGCACTCGCGTAGGGGCGAGGAGGATTGGAAGGAGGGGCGCGTAGCCACCGCCGTCAATTTAGCCAGGGCGTCATGGAGGCTCTGGCGGCGGTGGGATCTCCCTCCACCGGGGTCTGCGCGGGGCGTTTGAGCGCTTGTCGCGTGGCCGCTTCCCGCGCGTCTTGTCTGCGAGGATGTCCTTGAGCTTGGTCCGCAGCCGGCAGGCTGTTCGCCAGTCGGGCTTGCGCAGTTGCACCTCGGGATTCTCGAGCTCCGTCCGAAAGAACCCGTACTCGAGCGTGGTCAGGGTTGCCGCCGTCGCGGCGAGCAGCGGGAACAGCTTCTGGGTCGAGATCGCCTCGGGCTCGATGGACGCTCCGTAGGCGATGCGCCCCTGGCCGATTCGCAGCGCGGAGTACACGATCGCCGCCGCATAGATCTGCATGGCAACCGCATTCGCGTTGCCGCAGTAGAAGCACTTCAGGTTCAGTACCGTCTTCAGATCCTGGAACATGCGCTCGACCTGCCAACGATCGCGATACAGATCAGCGATGGCCTCTGCCGACAGCACCTCCGGGTCCAGCACGCTGGTCACGTACTCGTAGGTCTTCTCTTCCCGCCGGAGCCGAATCAGGCGCGCCGGCAGACCCGCGGCCTTGCCCAGCTCGACGCGCCAGTCCTCGAGTACGGCGCCGTCACGCTCGAACCGGCCCAGTAGCTTCTCGCTCCTGCACTTCACCTGCGATTGCTTGCGAAACACGCCCCAATGGCCGGATTCCTGCACTTCTGACAGGAACTTGGGCGTGCCGTAGAGCCGATCGCCGAGCAGCAGGGCTCCTGCAGGAAGCTGCCCCAAGGCCTCGCGCGCCAGCGCGAGTTCTCCGCGCCGCAGCGTCGGCTCATACCAGAGATTCGCCAACGCCCCGCGCCGCAGGTCGTAGCACGCGAACATGGCGCCGGGGATCGGTGTGGACATGTCCTTCCACAGGATCTTGAGGCGGCGCGCCACTGGATCGAGGTTGCTGCCGTCGAGCACAAGGATGTTCTCGAAGTGCATCGCGACGTCGCGCTGATGGCTGGCGAAACGGGGCTTCTCCGCCTCTCGGATGCTCCGGGTAAAGGCGCGGAACACCTCGGCGAAGAACTCCCAACGCATCGAGCTGCTGCGTTGGAAGAAGGCCTGCGGGGAGGCCGTGACATGGGGGTAGATCGAAGTCGGACTGCCCGCGGCCTCCCGCAGGGCTTGCCCCAGGGAAGGCGGCGCACGGAGCGTCACGGCCACCCAGAACGACATCATGTGGTTGAGCGTCCACGTCCGCTCGCGCTCTGTGGTGCGCAGCTTCTCGTACGCGCTCCGCACCAACGCCCCGTCGAGATGCTCGTTGAGGATCTCGGCCACGGCCAACAAGTCGACCTGCTGATCCGGGTCGGACTCGCGCGCCAACCAATCCCTCCTCCATAGAGAGATCGGGCACTCAAACGGCCAAAATTAGGACGAATCCGCCCTTAAGTTGACGGCGGTGGGGGCGCGTAGCCCCTCCTTGCCGGAGCGCCGGCCGCGGCAACGCCGCGCGGCGCGACGAACAGTCCGCACGGGAGTGCGGAACGGCCTCGTTCCAGCGCTCGCTCGGCGTGGGGCGTGACCGTGCGACGCGGCGGTGGCCGTGACCGCCAGCCCCGCCGTCGCCACTGTCCGTCCCGCGGCGTACCGTTCCGCCGCTGTGCTGACCCTTCGAACCCAGTCGTTCTGCCGCTACCGCATCCACGGAGACGTGCCCTCGCCCTACGGCGAGCGTTTCCACGAGCGCTTGAAAGAGCGCCGCTTCCTGCCGCTGCAAGGCGAGGAGGAGCGCACCTACGGGTGGGTGACGGCCGACAACCTGCTCCTCACCGACTTCCACCTCGGCACCGTCATGCGCGGTGAGTACGCGGCCTTCGCGCTGCGCGTGGACAAGCGCCGCGCCAACGCCCGCCTGCTCCGTGCCCAGTTCGACCTGGAAGTCCAGGCCCGGCTCAAGGCCGCGCGCGACGGCGGCGGCAAGGGCCGCATCGGGCGCGATGAGCGCCGGGAGTTGCGGGAGGGGCTGCGGCGCGATCTGCTCAAGCAGACGAGCCCGTCGGTGGACGCCTACACGGTCCTGCTGCAGCCGAAGAAGAAGCTGCTGCACGTCCTGACGCTGGGGCGGACGGCCAACGAACTGGTGCGGCTGCACTTCAACGACACCTTCGAGGCCGACATCCTGCCGCTCACCCCCTGGCAGCGCAGCCAGGAACTCCTCGAGGCCGACGCGCGCGACGGCGAGGATCTGCGACCCGCGCTGCAGGACCTGCGCCGTACCGACTTCGGCCGCGTGACGGTCGCCAGTGCGACGCCCGGCGCCCGCGGCCCCGTCACGGAGTCCACGATGGCAGAGGCCGGCGCCACAGAGGCGCTGCACCCGGAGGCAGGAGCATGATCGCCCGGACGCCCGTCGTCGACGATCTGGGTGGGGTCGAGTACCTCGGCCCGGAGTTCCTCACCTGGCTGTGGTGGCGGGCCGAGGCGGACCCGTGCTTCAAGCACGCCGACGGCACCGAGGTCTTCGTGCACTTCGACGAGCACCTGGAGTTCCGTGGCGAGCGCGCCGCGGCGCGCCGTGCCGTCCTGCGCGCGGGCATGCCCGGCGCCAGCATGGAGGCCCGCGCCGCACTGCGGAGCGGCAAGAGCCTGGTGGCGGCACGCATCCTCATGGCGCGCGGTGAGGACGAGATGCGCTTCACCCTCCGCGCCGAGACGCTGAGCGTGAGCGGCTTGAAGCTGCCTACGCCGCAGGGCGAGACGCGCGAGGACCGACTGCTTGCCTGCCTCGATGCCCAGGAGCAGTTCCTCGAGGATCTCGACCTGTGCCTGGCGACCTTCCTGCGCGTGCGCTGCAGCACCCGCTGGGACGGCGAGCTCGAGGCGATCCGCGCCTGGGGAGAGTCGCCCAGCCCCGACGAGCGCATGCAGCCCGCGCTGGCCTGACCGGCAAGCACCCGTGCGGCGGCAGCAGGCTCCGTTAGGCTGGCCGCGCATGCGCTGCCATCCCACCCTCGTCCTCCTCGCCGCCTGCCTGACGGCTTCCGCCTGTCGGGCCTTCCCCGGCCATCCGGTGCGGCTGTCGGAGCCGCGGCTGATCGGCGCGCTCGCCGGATCCCAGCCGGGACCGGCGGAGCCGGGCGAGGTCGCGGCGGACGCAGCCGCCCGGACCCTCTTCGCCGGCCTCGAGGGTGTGCTCGTGCCGCTGCAGGAACTGCACAAGCAGCCGCACGCGCGCACGCCGCGTGTCATGCGTCTGAGGCGCATGGAGTCTGCCGTCAGCAAGCGCTATCGGCGCGGCGGTTTCGGCGGACGCGTGAAGTCCGTCGTGGTCCTCGGGGCGGTGGGCACGATGCCGCTGCCCCCGGCCGCCGCAGCGGACCTGATCTGCGATCCGGAGGTGCAGCGCGCGGCGCTCGCCGCGGAGGGACTCCGCAAGCTGGAGACCGTCTACAGCCTGCCCGGCGTGAAGCGCGAGCGCTTCCGG
>JAHEIK010000184.1:0-3682 GCA_024639415.1 Planctomycetota bacterium | reverse complement strand
GACGGACGCGTGTACCTCCGCTACGACCCCGACGTCCGGCCCAAGCCCGAGCACGTCACGCTGTTTCGCGGCGGCTGTCTGCTCGAGCCCGAGGGCAGCGGGACGCGCGTGACGGAGATCCTGATCATAGGCACGGACATCCAGCTCCTGCCCTTCCTGCAGGGCGAGTTCACGAAGCTGGTGCTCAAGACCATGGGCGACCGCGTGAAGCACGTCTGGTCGCGCGCCTGGCAGGGTCGTTAGCGCAACTCGTCCGCGGTGATCCAGCCGTCGCCGTTGCGATCGAGCAGGCGCCAGACACTGTTCGTGCCCTGGAACTCCGCACGGTTCAGCTTGCCGTCGCCGTCGGTGTCCTGCTGCTCGATCACGTTGCCCTGCTTGGCAGGGGCTGCGGGCTTGTCCGGGCCCCGGTTCCTGCCGGCGCCCTTCTCGCCGCGCTGCTTGCGCGCGGCCTTGATGTCGGCCTCCGTCAGGGACCCGTCCTTGTCCGCGTCGAGGCGCTTGAACATCGCGTCCTGTCCGGGGAACTCCTCGGGGCTGACCTTGCCGTCCTGGTTGCGGTCCCAGCGTCGCAGCATGCCGGCCGAGATGCGGCCACGGCGGCGATTCGCACCGCCCTTCTCGCCCTTGCCGGCCCGTCCGCCCTTGCCGTCCGCGCCGCGGCCTGCGCGGGCACGCTTCTTCATCACGCCGAGGAACTCCTCGAGCGTCACGGCACCATCCTTGTCTGCGTCCGCCATCTCGATCAGCTTGGGGTTCGGAGCCTCGTCGGTCGTGAGCTTGCCGTCCCCGTTCTTGTCCAAGCTCTTGAAGTGGCCCGTGGCGCGCGCCTTCATCTGCTCGGGATCCATGCGGCCGGCGCGCGGCGGCTTCTCGGCGCCGCCCTTGCGCGGGCGTCCCTTGCCGCCTCCCTTGCCGCCACGTCGGTCGCCGCCCGCATCCTGCGCGTCGATGAAGCCGTCCTGGTTGCGGTCGAAGCGAGCGAAGGCCGCTTCCGGCCCCTTCCACTCTGCCTTGGACACGCGTCCGTCCTGATCGCTGTCCATGGCCATCACGCGCTTGCGGAACTTCTCCATCTGCTTGGCGCGCTGCTCCGCGCCGGGACCGCCACGGGCGGGAGCCTCCGGGCGGCCGCGGTTCTTGCGCGCGCCCGGTGCCGGCTTGTAGTCCGCAGGCAGGCCCAGCTCCTCGGGACGGATGGCGCCATCGCCGTCCTTGTCGAGCAGCTTGAACACCTCGCTCGAGCCGCGGAACTCGGCGGCGAGCACCTTGCCGTCCATGTTCGTGTCGTACTCGTCGAAGAACTGGCTGGTGGGGGGCAGCCCATCCTCGGCCAGCGCGGGAGCGGCCGCGAGGCACAGGAGGGCGAGGGCGAGGGGGCCGAGGACGAGAGGAGCGGTCAGGCGCATCATCGTGGGATCTCCTGCGAGCGGCCCCTCCAAGGGGAGCCGGTCCGTGCCTCTTGATACCCGATGGGGGCCCGGGGGGTTGCTGTGGGGACGGAATTCGCCTCTCTGCGCCCGCTTGGCCGCGGGAGCAGACGTGGGGTCGATCATTCGTGGGGTCGTGGGGTCGTGGGGTCGAGGAGCCCGGGGGTACGCACGCTCACAGATCAGACGTGAGGGAGACTGAGTGAGGGAGGTCGTGTGAGGGAGTGAGGAGAACCCCTAGTCCTCGCTCGGCCGCAGGCGGACGCAGTCCAGCGCTCCGCTGCCCGGCGGCAGCTCCACCCAGAGGCGCCGCCTGCCCGCGGGCAGGGACACGATCGGTCCGGTCCGGAAACGGACCGTGTAGACCTCGAACTCCTCGAGTGCGGCGACGCGGTGCACCGCCGTGAGCCCGTGTGTCAGCACGCCGAAGTGACCACGGTCGAGGATGTCACTCAGGTTCAGGAACGCCAGCGGCTTGCCGTCGAGGCTGCCCACGGCGACCCCGCCGTAGTACTCGACCTTGATCTCGCGCCGCCGCTCCTTGTTCTCGCGCTTGGGTGGCGGGGCCTTGACGGCGCGCAGCACACGCTGTGTGCCGCCTTCGATCAGGCCCATCACGAAGCGCCGACCGCCGTCCGCGATCCCGGCGAATTTGCCGTTGTCCGCGTCGTCCATGTCGAAGAGCAGCAGCGCGTCGTCGCCGCCCTCTTCCTCGTGAGCCATCGTCACGTGCGCGGCACAGCCCCGGTTGCGTACCTCGCTCGGGCTCAGCCAGGTAGCGGCCCTGCGGCGACCGTCCATGTGCAGCACGTCCTTGCGCAGGTCGAGGCTCCCGCGGGCATCGACCAGCGGTGTGCCGCCGTCGAGCAGACTCGTCGGCCCGCTCCAGGCGAAGCCGTGCTCGTCGCGCTCGGGCGCGGCGGGGATGGGCAGGGGACGGGCCGCGTCGCCGTCGATGCCCCAGCGCAGCGGCTGCGTGCCGGGCAGGAAGCGGAAGTCGAGCACGTACGCACCGCCGTCGACCACGAGGAGATCCGTCCACACGCGACCGGCCGCGGCGCCGCTGCGCGCGACGTAGAAGTCCTGGGCGCCCTTGGCCTCGACGTCTTCGACCGCGCCCTCGAACACGAAGTCTTCCGCCTGCACGACGAGACCCTCGGCCGTCAGCTCGGGGACGCGGCGCTCGCCGGGCGTGGGCAGGGGCGGGCCCTTCTCGCCGTTGATGAACAGCACCCAGTTCTTGTGGTTGGTGCTGTCCTTCTGGATGCGGTCGCCGCCGCGGTGCTTGATGCCGCCGCCGTCTAGGGCCAGGGGCTTGGTAAGGAAGCGCGACTTCTCAGGCTCGCCGGGCGCAAGCAGGCGCAGGACCGTCTCGAAGTTGGCGAAGTGGTCCTCGAGGGGGAACTCCTCCCCGCGCTCGTGCGTGACGAGCTTGAAGCGGCCCTTGCCGCGTCCCGCATGGCACTCCGCGCACACGCCCAGGAGCACGGGCTCGATGCGCTTGTAGAAGAACAGGAAGTCCGGCTGTCCCTGCTCGGCCTCGGGTGCCTCGAAGGCCTCGGGAGCCTGCTTGGCTCCATTGATCCAGTCGATGATGGCACCATACTCCGCCGAGTTCGTGCCGAGCACCGCTCCACCTTCGTGCGTGATGCCGCCGCGCTCCGGGCCGATGGCTTTGAGCAGCAACTCGGATGCGGAGGGGTCGCCCGGTTCGATGTAGCGCAGCACGCTCTCGAAGTTGCGCTCCTGGAAGCGCTCGCGCATGCGCCGCCCGGGGGCCGGACGCAGGAAGAACTTGCCCACTTTGCTGCGCTTGCGCGGGTTCGCGTGGCACTCGCCGCAGGCGGAGGCCAGGTACGGGGCGATGCGCGCCTTG
Organism: Planctomycetota bacterium; assembly: GCA_024639415.1. Classification (GTDB taxonomy): domain Bacteria; phylum Planctomycetota; class PLA2; order PLA2; family JAEUHO01; genus JAHEIK01. The sequence goes on along the minus strand of JAHEIK010000184.1, from coordinate 376 downwards.
TAGTAGAGGTAGTCGAGCGGCGGTTCCTCGTCGTCGGCGCGCGTCGCCCGGGGGGAGGCTGCGAGCAGGGTGCCCAAGGCCACCACGAGTGCAGCGAGGCAGAGCAGGAGCGGGGCGCGTCGCCGCATGGTGGGGGACTCCGGATCGGACGCCCTATTGAACCCGGACGAGGCGTCCCGTGCTTCGTCCGTGCCGCAATCCGGTCGGTTGCGCCGCCCGGCCGTCGTCAGCACCCGCGCAGGGGCGAGGAGGATCGGAAGGAGGGGCGCGTAGCCCCTCCTTGCCGGAATCGCGGACGCGGCAGCGCCGCGCGCGATGACGAACAGTCCGCGCGGGAGCGCGGAACGACCTCGCGCCGGGACCTGGCGAGGGGGAA
>JAHEIK010000183.1 GCA_024639415.1 Planctomycetota bacterium | reverse complement strand
GAGGCCCTTGCGAGCCTTCTGCATCATCTCCGCGGGATTGGCGGTCTGGTACCCGAACATGGGCAGACCCATGAGCATCGAGCCCATCATCCGGGTCATGTCCATGCCCGACTGCAGGGCTTGCATGGGATTGCCGAAGAAGCTCCAGTTCTTCATGAAGTCAATGGGGGCCTGCAGCAGTGCAGGCGCCGGGCCGTACTCGACCTCGACAAGCGGCATGTAGACCTGCTGACGCCCTTCGTAGGCCTCGGGGAACACCTTCGTCTTCAGCCGGAACTGCAGCTCGGGCGCGCGCGGATTCGTCGTCCAGTTCGTCTCCGTCTTCGCTACTTCAGCGAGCACCTTGGGCCAGCCGTAGACCTCGCGCCCTGTCGTGAGGGAGAGGTTGTTGTCGACGAAGATGAAGGGGGAGACGACCGACCAGTCCTTGAACTGCAGCTTGCCGTTCTTGGTCTCGTACCACTCGAGCGGGATGGTGAACATGACCTCGCGCTGGGCGATCCAGCCCATGTTTGCCTGCTCGATCGACATCTTGCCGTAATCGAGCACCATCACGATGACCATTGGTGCGGACGGCCGGAACACGTTGCCCTTCTCGAACGCATCGAGATTGAGGTAGCTGTTCACGAAGTGGCTGAGACGGTTCATGTTCGCCCGGATGGGGAACACGCGCGCCGTGACGCCCTTGAACAAGAACGGCGGCTTCTGGGCCGTGCCGAGTTCGACGTCACTCGATGCATCCGCGCGATAGCGGACGCAGTTGTACGGAGGGAGGTCTTGTCCATGGTTCATGTCTACAACTCCCGCTCGATCACATAGTCGATCAGTGCTTCGATGAATCGCCGGTCGCGCGAATCGGATGCGTGCCCGAACGCGTCGTCGAAGGCTTCGTGCGCCGCGTCGGCCATGCCGCGCGCGACGGCTTGTGCATACTCGATGGAGCCGCGCTCGCCCATGGCCGCGCGGATGTGCTCGACCTCGAGGATCGTGCGCTCGTCGCGGGGCTTGCCAAGAAAGCGCAGAATGTCCTCGTGCTCGGTGGTGGACGATTCCCGCATGAGGTGCAGCAGGATGAGGGTGCGCTTGCCTTCGAGGATGTCCCCGCCGATCTCCTTGCCGTAGCGCGCGTCGCCCAGGAGGTTGAGGACGTCGTCCTGGATCTGGAACGCCGTGCCCAGGTAGAAGCCGAAGCGCAGCAGCGGATCCAAGTCGTAGCGGGCCCGGCGTGTGCCGATCAGCGCGCCCATGCGGAGCGGATAGATCGTCGTGAGCCAGCAGGTCTTCTTGAGGACCATCTCCATGTAATCGGCGTCGGCGAGGTCTCCGCGGTTGTCGTGCTGCCAGCCCAACTCGAGCGCTTGGCCCTCGGCGGACTCCTGGGCCATGCGGTCGGCCTCTGCGAGGATGCGCAGGGTCATCCGCGAGCCCAGGCGGAGGCTGTTCTCGAGCAGCGGCCGGAGGCTGAAGAAACCCAGGGCGTCGCCCGCGTTGATGGCCAGCGGCACACCCCACTGGGCGTGGAGGGTCGGCTCGCCCCGGCGCTCGTCGCTCTCGTCCTGGATGTCGTCGTGCACGAGCAGCGCGTTGTGCAGCAGCTCGATCGAGACGGCGGCGAGCACGGCGTCCTCGGCGCTCGCACCGAACACGCTGGCGGTCGCCAGGCAGAGCGAAGGGCGCAGCATCTTCCCGCCGCGCGCCGGGTAGTCCGCGATGAGGTCGTAGAGGTAGCGCTGCGGCTCCAGCTTGGGGAGGTAGTCCTGCAGCGCGTCGCGGGTCAGCGTTCCGTACTCCTCGAGCACGTCGCGCAGATCGCTTGTCGGCTTGGTCTTCACGTCGGGCGTCATCAGGTCCGCTTGACCTCGACGCTCAGGGTGCCGCGGACCTCGCCGCTCGTCTCGTCGAGCACGGCGCCGTGGTACCTGCCCTCGGGCTGGCTGGCGCGCACGACGAGCCGGAACCACGTGTCGTCACTCGGTGCGGCGACGGCCTGGATGCCCGTGTCCCAGACGTTGCCGTCCGAGTCCATGAGCGGCTGGAAGCGCAGCGTCTCGAGCTCGGTGTCCGCGGCGAGCTTCAGATCGACTGTGGCCGCCCCGGCGGGCGAGATCTGCACGGTCGGCTGCCCACCGTCCTGGGCGTCGCGTCGCGGGAACCAGTCGCCCGCCTGCGTGACGGAGCCGATGTAGTCGATCCACATCGTGGAGACGTCGATCACGGCGTCCGAGACGGCACGGATCATCCGCTCCGCTTGATCGCTGAGGCTGCCGAAGGCGCCGCCCTGGGCGGAGGCGGCCTTGCGGCCGCGCTCGACCTGGTCGTCGAGGATCTTCTTGCAGCTGTCGATGACGTTGCGCACGCTCGCGGCAGCGCCGCCGCTGCTCGCGTCCCCGGCACCGCCGGAGGTGGGTTCGCCGTTGCCGTTGTTCTCGCCGTTGCTCGCAGCACGTGAGCGGCGGCCGCCGATCCACGTCGGAACGCCGTAGAGCGAACTCTTGCGGTTGGGCTGCGTACGGGCCGAGTCGGGCTTCTTCTGGCGCTTGGCTGCCACGTCATGTTCTCCAGCGAGTCCGGGAGCGACTCGCTCGGCCGGGGGGCTAGGTGTGTGGGGGGGGCTACGGATGGTCGTAGGCGACGATGTCTTCGAGGGGCGGTTGCTGCGAGATGCTGTGGGCGGCGAGGCGGCCGGACATGACCGCTGCCTCCACGCATCCGGCGACGTGTCCACAAGCGGTCCAGTCGCCGGCGACCGTCAGGTTGTCGTAGGTGTTGTCCAGGGGCGAGATGCGATCCTTGGCTGTGCCGGGCAGGGAGAGGACATAGCGGTCGGTCGGGTTCACATTCGCCGTCCAGAACTGGGAATCGAGTCGAGCAGACCCCGAGCGCTTCTTCGCTGCCGAGCCACCACCCGGCCCTTCAACCAACACCTGCCAACGGAATCCGCCCTTGGGGCTCGCAGCATCCGACCACAGCCGGTGGACATCACGATTGAGGAAGTCTACTGCGTTCTCGCGCGCCTCTGCAAGGCGCTTGAGGGGATAGCTCGTGTCCTCGCGGTCCAGGGCCCCCGGAGGCGTGGGGAAGACGTTGCAGAAGTAGGCCAATGATCGGGGTTTGCGGTCCTCCGGCCAGCTCTCCTCCGAGAGCAGGTGCGGCATCGCTGCCCAGGTGTCGAAGGGCTCGACGAAGCCGGAGACCGTGACCTCCTGCGGGCCGGTGTAGCCAAGCTCCTCCATCGTGGGGTGCATCCACAGCTGGAAGGCCTGCGTGTTCACGGTCTTCACGCGCTCGACCATGCGGCGCCAGCGCGCGTCGCGCTCCACCAGCTCGCTGCAGACGTAGGGCACCGCTCCGAGGCCGAGACCGAGCACGACGAAGTCGAAGTCCTTCGTGACGCGCAGGGTCTTGCGCGACTTCTTCTCCTTGTCCCAGAACGACTCGAAGTCGACGCCGGCTTCCTTCATCCTGCGACCGCCGACCAACTGCTTCCAGTCGGGCTCCGCCGGCCAGCAGGGCAGGCCACGGACGTCGACGAGCGGTTCGTACTCCGCCCCGCCGCGCACCTTGGCCTGGACGTCGAACTCGAGCGCCTCTACGTACGGGCGCTCGCCCGGCTCCAGGGTGGCCGGATCGGCGAGCTTGACGTTCTCCAGGCGGTGGAAGAACTCGAACTTCACGCCGCGCTTGCGCAGCACCTCGTAGAACGGGGTGAAGACGATGTCTCCCATGCCGGAGGTCATGCGCCAGAACAGCGCACCGCGGTAGCCGAAGAACATGCGCATGCCGCCGCGCAGCGCCTGCGCGGCCGAGGTGCTGGGCCTGTCCGTATCGCCGTCCTCGTACGCGAAGATCAGGTCGTAGGCGACGGCGCGCACGAAGGCGCAATCCGTCGTCGCCGGGGACGCACCGTGCTTCTCCAGCCACTCACGGAAGTCGTAGTGGTCGATTGCGTCGAAGCCGTCCGGGTGGGTCATGAGCCCTTCGCGAATCGAGCCCCGGACGATCGTGAGCATCAGGTCGATGACCTCCCACAGGCGCCGGCGCTCAGCGTCCTTCGCAAAGCGTCGCTCCGCGAAGCCGCGGATGCCGGCGGAGAGCTTGTGCACGAGGTCGGCGAGCAAGGAGCCCTCGGCGCCGCCACGCTTCGGGTTGCGGCCCAACCAGCCCAGGACCGACTCGAGTGCCTGCAGCGCCTCGACGAGTCCGGCCAGCGTTCCGAGCTGTGCATAGCCGAGCAGTCGCCGGAACTGGCCCAGCAGGCCCGCGGCGTCGCGTAGGCGCGGTCGCTCCTCCTCCTTCTCGTCATCCGAGCCGCCCGGTTCCTGCGCCGCCGCCTTCAGCAGCGTGGCAACGAGCTTCACAGCGTGACTCAGGTAGCTCGCGACCGAGAAGGGACTGTTATCGGTCAGCGGATCGCCCGGCCTGCCCTTGGTGCTGGGGAAGCACGTGGTCCAGACGTTCCACTCCTCGTCCGTCATCCGCTCGGTGACACCTACCTGGGAGCCCTCGAAGAACGCGTCGTCGCACGTGGCGATGCGGTGCTCTGCGGGGTCACGCCCGAGCTCCTCGTAGCACTCGCGCATCACGCGGAACGCGTTGTCGTAGAAGCCCATCCAGATGTGGAGACCGTGCTCCTCGATCCGGTCGTCCGCGCCGCGGCCTGAGGCACCCTTGCCGCCGATCCGCCAGCCTTGCTGGTAGACGGTGACGCTGTACTTGCCCTCGTGCTCAGGCTTGGTGAGTTCGAAGGCCGCGGTGATCGATGCGCAGCCGCCGCCGATGACGGCTACCTCGATGGGCTTGGACATGGTGTTCCTCGTGTGTGCTTGCGCCGGGGGCAGGACCCCTGCGGAACGGGTAGCGGGCGTGGCGTCGGATCAGAGGTACCAGAGGAGGACGAACTGCAGCCCGTCTTCGACCTGGAACTCCGCGCCGCCGGCGGGCTGCAAGACCCAGTCGATGTACTCGACCTGCAGCAGCAGCCAGCTGGTCAGCTGGACGTCCAAGCCGAAGATGAGAATCGACTCGTCGCCACCGGGGTTCTTGTAGTCACCGTAGGAGTAGTGGACGCGGGGCTTGAACGGGCCAAGCTGGTAGCTCGCACCGAACAGCAGGAAGTCCTTCTCGTCGGAGGGGCCGCCCGTGACGTAGTGCGCCTCGTGGACGGTGCCGTCCAGGCGCGTGTACTCCGCCCACGCCTGGAAGCCGCACCACTTGAAGGTGAGGTCCACGGCGTACGACGTGCGGGTCTCGTCGCTACCGGCCGAGTTCGAGAGGCTGCCGACGAGCCCTGAGAGGCCCAGCCGGATGTACGTGTTCGTGTCGATATGCCACGTTGGCTGGATGCGGGCGACGCCGGTGATCTCCTGGTCGTAGATCGCGCTGCTTTCAGCGTCGCCGCCGCCGAAGGACCCGTTGTACTCGTCCTCGCCGAAGAACACCTGGGCGGAGAACGGCATCGTGAGCCGCTTCCAGTTGATGTCGTGCTCCCAGGAGAGGCCCCACTCGGAGTTGAACTTGATGCCGTTGAAGTACGGCACGTTGCCCCAGAACGAGTCGTCCCAGTAGCTGTCGAGACCGTAGGCATTCAGGAGGCCGAGGCCGTACTTGTAGTTGATCTTGCCGAGCTTGAGCGTGCCCCAGGCGGGCGCCTTGGCATAGACGTAGGCCTGCTGGAACCAGGCGGTCTCGTTGATCCACGGGCGAGACGACGTCTCCTCACGGAAGCGCGCATGGATGTGCGCGCCGTAGGTGATGCACCCGCACGGCTCGCACTCCAGATCCGCCATCAGGAAGTAGAAGTACGTGCCCGGCAGGCTGATGCCGGGGTTCTCGTAGCCGTAGCGGAACTTCTCGCTGTCGAGGTTGTAGTTCCACCAGTGGTAGGCGCCGGCGGAGATCTTCAGGCACGTCGTGGCGCGAGCCGCCCGGTACTTGTCGATGCAGTCGTCGAGGCAGGGCACGCGGCCGATCGGACTCTCCAAGCAAGTCGTCGGGCATGCGCAGCCCTCGGGAATCGGACAGCACGCTCCGCCGCCGCCGCTCGCGTTGCGCAGCAGCTGCTGCGACTCCGTCCCGGCCGGCTCGACGGGAATCTCCCGCATGATCTCCGCCGCGGACGCGGCGTCGTCCTGGGCCCACGCCTGGGCACTCCCCAGTGCGGTCAAGAGGACGACCGCGAAGACGGCAAAGCAGCCACGGTAGCGGGTCATTGTGCAACCTCCCTGATAGTCGCGGCCCGGTACACCCCCATGTGCATTGAGCGGGTTACGCGCCGGGACTGTACCACCACGGCAATTGCCGTGTCGAGAAGCCGAGGGCCTCGGCGCCTGTCGCAGGCGGCTTCTCTTCGCTCTCTGCGATACGAACGCCTTGCTACGGAGCCAGGACGTTGGTGACCGTGACGTCGTCGACGTTCCAGCCACGGAACGCATTGAACAGCCCATCCACGCTGTCGAAGCGGAAGCGGATGCGCACGGTCTTGCCGGCGTAGTCCGCAAGGCTGATCAACTCTTCCTCCCAGGACTCGATGTTGGCGTCGGCGCTCGTCCAACTCTCCAGCTCCGTCCAGCCTCCGCCGTCGTCGACTTCCACGATGCACTGGTCGAACGCGCCGTCGAACGTCTCGGTCTCGAACTGGTGGAAGAAGTGCAATACGGATGGTGTGGCCGACAGCAGGAGCTCAGGCGACGTGAGCGTGCCCGTGGTCTTGTCCCCGGTGGCGTAGGTGCAGTTCCCGTCAAGGCCGTAGTACCACTGCGTGAGGCCGCCGTGCGCCGGCACGCCGCAGTCGGCGGGACTCGTCACCTGGTGCCACAGTCCGCTGGCGGTCCAGCCGGCGAGGCCGCTCTCCATGTCATCCGTCCAGTCGTGCGCGCCAGGTGCAGCGAACACGAAGTCGGTCTTCACCTCGTCGGAAGAACCCAGTTCGTTGGTTGCAGTGAGGCGCACCGTGTAGGTGCCGGGCTGCGCGAACGTGTGGACGGGGTTCTGGGACGTGCTGTCGGTCACGCCGTCACCGTCGAAGTCCCAAGCCCACGCCGTCGGGCTGTCCACCGACTGATCGGCGAAGGTCACCTGCAGCGGTGCCGCGCCGAGGGTCGGTGTGGCCGAGAAGTCGGCCGTCGGCGGTTGCGGGAGATCGGAGAGTCCCGAGAAGACGACGTCGTCGATGTACCAGCCGGCGAAGTCGTTGAACTGGTCGTCCACGGAGTCGAAGCGGAACCGAACGCGTATGGTCTTGCTCGCGTAGGGCCTCAGGTCGAACACCTGCTTCGTCCAGCCCGCGATGTTGGCGTCCTGC
>JAHEIK010000182.1 GCA_024639415.1 Planctomycetota bacterium | reverse complement strand
GGCCCCGGCCGCCACGGCGTTCAAGAAGGGCAAGCTCACCGAAGCGCGTACGCTCGCGGCGGGGGGCGAGGCAGAAGCGCTCGTCGCGCAGCGCGTCACCGCGCTACTGGCCTACTGGCAGCAGCAGGCCAAGCGTGCGGCCGCCGTGGGCAGCCACGACGAGGCGGTCACGTGCCTCAAGCGCATCGAGAAGCACTTCGCAGGGACGGAGGAGGCCACGGCAGCCCACGCTGCGCTCAAGGACCTGCGTGCGAACAAGGAAGTCGGCAAGGAGAGCGGTGCAGCCGACGCGTACGCCCGCCTGCGCCAGGAACTGGCCCGTGCCGGCAGCAAGGCGAAGAAGCTCGCCGCGCTCGCGAAGAAGGCCGAGCGCGCTGCGAAGCGCAAGCCCGCGACCCGCAGCGTCCAGCGCGCGGCGCGCTTGGCGGATCGCCTACGAGCCGACCCTGCAACCGCTGCTCTCGAGGCGTTCATCGCGAAGGAGAAGATCAAGACCAAGAGCTCCTCCTGGCGCAACAACCTGCCCAAGCCTCCGCAGGTCGCCTTCGCGAAGGGCAAGAGCTACTTCTGGCACCTGCAGACGAACCAGGGAGCCATGACGCTGCTCCTCTACCCCGACACGGCGCCGATGCACGTGTCCAACGCGCTGTACCTGACGCTGCTCGGCTTCTATGACGGGTTGACCTTCCACCGGGTGATCCCCACGTTCATGGCGCAGGGAGGCTGCCCGGATGGATCGGGTAGCGGCCGGATCGGTTACACGTTCGCGGGGGAACTCGGAGGCGGTCCGGGCCACGACAGCGCGGGCAAGCTGAGCACCGCCAACGCCGGGCCCGGCACGGACGGGAGCCAGTTCTTCATCACCTTCCGCGCGGCGAAGGAACTCGACACCAAGCACACGGTCTTCGGCGAGCTGGTCAAGGGCGAGGACACGCTGAAGCAGATCAAGAAGCTGGGCACGAAGGACGGGCCCACGACGCAGAGGATCGTCATCGAGAAGGCCACCTTCTCCGTGAAGTAGCGTCTCCGTGAGCGCGTCGCCGCGCCCCGCGCTACCAGCGGTGGTACGCAGGATGACCCGGCTCGACCGAGATGAACACACCACGGCAGGTGGCTGTCGTGCGCCCGCCCGCCTCCATCGTCATCTCGACGACGGCCTTGCGCTCGCTCGACGCCTCCTCATCCACTCGTGCGCGCACGAGGATCTCCCCAGCGGTCGAGGTGGGGTACTGCAGCTTGACGTGGAACTCCGCCGTCACGGTCGAGGGCAGGGTATCCCGCCTCCCGCGGCGCATGAGGTAGTAGGCCGCCGTCCAGTTGCCGTGGCAGTCGAAGAGGCAGCCGCACACGCCGCCGTTCAGCGTGCCGGGGAACGCCTCGTGGTGCTTCTCGGCGTGCCAGCGCAGGACGACCTCGTCGCCTTCCGGGAAGCTCTTGATGCGCAGGCCGCGCTCGTTGGACGGTCCGCAGCCGAAGCAGTGGTTCGCCGGAGCGTACATGTCTTGCAGGCTCTTCTCGCTCACTTCGCGCCCTTCTTCGGGGGGGGCTTCACGGGCTTGGTCTTCTTCTTGGCCGCCTTCTTCTTCGCCTGGGCAGCGCGTTGCTTCGCCGTCACCTCGTCGAGCCAGACCCTGAGCCGATGCTCGACGACGGAGCGGGGCGCGCCCAGGATCTCGCGGCAGGCACGATCGGCGTCCGCCGTCTTGGCCAGTTCCGTCACGAAGTCCGTCACGACCCCCTCGTGCCCCTCGAGCAGGTAGACGGCGAACGCGTAGGCGACCATCGCGTCGCTGACCGTGAACACGTCGACGCCCTTGCCGAGCAGCAGCCGCAGATCCACGCCCTTCTTCACGTGCGCACGCGCCATCGTCAGCCAGGGGTCGCCGGATTCCGGTACGTGGCGATCGCCGCCCTGACCCGCGTACTTGCCCGACACGTTGATCGAGAGGCGCGTGCCGGTGAGCTTCCACGCGAGGTAGCGGGAGATGCCTTCGGCGTGCCAGCCCTTCGGCGCTGCGCTCCTCAGGAAGGTGTCGGAGAACATCTGGTTGAGGACCTCGTTGACGACGAGATCCGTCTGGGCCCGGGGCGGGTTGGCCTCGAGCACCAGGCTCTCGCCGTCTGCGTAGACCAGATCGAGCTTGATCTTCTTGCGCTCACGCAGCGTGTGGTTGTCCACGACGGGGTAGCCGGCGAGGAACGTGTCTACCTGCCCCTTCTCCTTGAACACGTACGCCGTCAGGCCCGCTCGCCGCGAGGGCTTGCAGCCCAGGGCGTGGGCGAAGAGGGGCCCCGCCGCGTCCGCCCGCTCCGCAATGGCTCTCAGCGTCTCGGGCTCCTGGGTGCCGACCACGCGTATCTCGACGGTCTTGGCGCCCTCGGTCCACGGCAGGTCGATGGCGGCTTCCTTCTTGAAACGCTTCGTCGCCGTGGGCTTCGCCGCGGCGATTGCCTCGGCGGCGGCCTGTGTGATGCCGCTCGCGTCGCGCAGCGCGCGGGCCGACTCAGCGAGGACCCAGATGCCCTCGTGCTGGACTTCGCCGAGCAAGGCGCGCACCGCCCCGTCCTGAGGATGATGCGCGCGGAGTTCGTCGGCCGCGGCCACCATCTCGCTCACGATGCCCTTCGCGCGCACGAGCTCGTAGTAGCGCATCGTCAGCGTGCGCAGCAGGGGCGGCAGCTCCGCATTCGCCGGTTCCGCTCGGATCAGACCGTCGATGCGCCGTCGCCCCGACAGCAGGTCCGCGATGGTGGCTGCCTTGCCGCAGCGCGCCAGCACGCCATCGCGGTAGCGGGCGAGGATCGCTGCGAGTCGCTCCGCTGCTTCCGCGGCGGCCTTGCGGTTCCAGTTCTTCGCGCGCTTGTACTTCGGGTTCTGCACCCAGGCGCCGTCGTCTGCCTGGGTGTAGCGCAGCCGCTTGCGCGCTTCGCGGTGGCGCGGGTCGAAGACCAGCAGCTCCACGTACACGTCGTCGCGGCTGCCGAAGACGCGCTTCTTCGTGCACCAGTGGGAGAGCGTGTCAAGCTCGGCAGCCGCCTGCGTCCCGAGGGCCGTGATGTCCTCGTCCAGCGAGCCGCCGGCGGCGGGCGCGGCCCACAAGGTGAGCAGGAGCGGGAGGAGCCAGGCGGCGCGCAGCAGCCGGTGCATGACCGTGATCCTAGGCTTGTCGAAGCCCCGCATCAAGCGGAGCCGCCATCCTGCAGCGTCGCGAAGGCCTTACGGTGGTGCTCCGGAATCGGCGTGCTCTCCCAAGCCTCCATGTCGACGGCGACCTGGACGTTGCGCACGCGGAATGCCAGCTCTCCATCCGAGCTGCGACGCCCCTCGTAGACCAGGACGATCGAACTCGTTCCCATGCGCTCGACGCTGACGGACATGTCCAGGTCCTCGCCATAGGCCACGGGCCTTTCGAAGTCCGCCTCGCTCTTGACCGTGGGGTAGCCGACCTTCTCCTTCTGCAGCGCGTCCGGGTAGGTGACGCCGACGACGGCGGCGAACATCTCCTCCATCGCGACGTGGCAGAAGTGCAGGAACTGGGGGTAGTAGACGATGCGAGCGAAGTCGATCGACCCATAGCGCACAGGCAGGCGGAATGTGAACGCCATGGATCCCCTCTCGACGGAAGGCGCGACTTGCGGCAGCATACCCGGCCTCCCCGGAGTCCCGATGCCCCCCGAGCCCGCCGCCCTCGCCGATGCCCACTGGAAGGCCTTGCGTGCCAAGCAGCGGGAGCGGGCCGGGAGCCTGCTGCAGGAACTCCGGGCTCTGGGCGGCGATGCCGGAGTACGTGACGCCCAGCGCGCGCTGGCGCACGCGCTCTCCCGCGCGCATTGGGATGCGGGACGCTGGGGTGAGGCGGAGCACGCGCACGCGCTGCTGGACGAGTTACGGGCGCTGTGCCGGCGCCCCGGGACCGACGAGGTGCAGCGCTTCGAGCTGTCCAAGGCGCTGGGTACGGCCCACTGGGACGCCGTCCGCTATGGCGACGCCCGACGCGCGAACCGCATCCTGGGCGAGCTTCGGAATCTCGCCCGCCGCGCCGAAGCGACCGAGGGGCAGCGTCTGGTGCTGGCCGAGGCCCTCGCCAACGAGATCCGGCTCCAGGGTGGACCGCGCGGCGACGCGGCACAGGTCGCTCCGCTACTCGTCGATCTGCGCAAGCTCGCGGACAGGGAGCACGCGCCGGAGGAGCAGCGCGACGCCTTGGCGCGCGCCCTGCTCGACCTGCATCACGTGGCGCGTACCGAGCCCTCCGGTGAGCAGCGCGTGGCCGAGCTGGCGGCGTTGGCGGCGCGTCCTGCGTCGACGCCGGCCCAGCGGCTCGCCCTCGTCGAAGCGATGCAGGACGTTCCGTGGAAGACGGGCCTGTTCGGCAATCGTGCGCGTCAGGACGATCTGGTCGGCGCCGTACGCTCCGCCGCCAGCTCGGCGGCCGGCTTGCAGCGTCCGCGCGAGCTGCTGTGCGATACGCTCGTCCGCATGCACGCCCGCGTGCGGCGTGCGGGGGACGATGCCTTCGCTGACCGCATCCTCGATCGGCTGCGGGTGTTGGTCGTCCATCCCGACGCCGGCGTCGAGGCGTGGGTCGCGCTGGCAACCGCCGTCTGCGACGGGCTGTGGATCGCAGGTACCTTCGGCAACCGCGAGCTCGCGGAGGAACTCGTCGAGATCCTCACCCTGCTCACCGGAGACGTGGAGGCGTCGGCGCGCCAGCGCGTGACCATCGCAGGCCTGCTCGTGGGGGCGCATCATCGCGCCGTGCGTCACAAGGACGACCTGCTCTCGAAGGAACTGCTCACCCTGCTCTACGCGTGGGCGATCCGCCCCGGCGCCGCCGCCGAGGTACGCGAGGTCCTCGCGCACGGACTCGAGCTGGCCGACACGCACGCCCAGCGCAGGGGCGACAAGGCGCTGGCACACCGGATCGAGTCCGCGCTCGCCGCGATCGGTCCCCCTCCGGCAGCCCGGAAGGCTTCCCAGCTCGCCGAGCTGGCCCTCGAAGCCTGACCTCTGGCCTCGCGCGGCCCCAGAGGCTAGAGTCGCGCACCCGCCTCCGGAGATCGGCCATGAGCGTGAGTCCCTACTGGAATCCCAAGACCGAGACGCTACCGCGCGAAGAACTGCGCGCGCTGCAGGGCCACAGGCTCCGCAAGGCGGTGGAGCGGGCGTACGCAACGAGCGCGTTCCACAAGCGCATGTTCGACGAGGCCGGCGTCGGTCCGGACGACATCCGCAGCGTGGACGACATCGTCAAGCTGCCGTTCACGACGCGCGACGCGTGGATGGACAACCAGGCCACGCACCCGCCGTTCGGGGAGATGTGTGCCGTAGGCTCGCCGGATGCGATCCGCTACCACACGACGTCCGGCACGTCGGGCCGCACGCCGCTGCGCGTGCTCGACACGCGGACGGACTGGAAGTGGGTCTCGGAGATGTGGTGCTACGGCTTCCACGGCTTCGGTGTCCGTCCTGACGACAAGGTGTTCTTCGCATTCTCGTACGGCACGTTCATCGGCTTCTGGGGCGCCCACTACGGGACCGAGAAGATGGGCTGCCTCGTCCTGCCCTCCGGCAACATGAACACCGCCAATCGCGTGCAGTTGATCGACGACCTCGGGGCGACCGTCGTCTGTGCCACGCCGACCTACGCGCTGCGTCTCGGCCAGGAGGCCGATCAGATGGGCATCGACCTGCAGGGCGGGTCGGTGAAGCGTTTGATCCTGTCCGGTGAGCCGGCGGGGTCCATCCCCGCGTCCAAGCGGCTCGTCGAGGAGCAGTGGGGGGCGAAGGCTGCCGACACCGCCGGGATGACCGAGATCGGCACCATCATGATGTTCGAGTGCGAGCAGCAGCCCGGCGGCACGCACATCATCGAGGACCACTTCATCGAGGAGGTCATCAACCCCGAGACCGGCGAGCCGGTCGGCTACGGTGAGCAGGGCGAGCGCGTCGTCACGTCGTTCGGTCGCACGGCCTTGCCGCTCATCCGCTACCGCTCGCGCGACCTGGTGCTGAAGGTGCCGCACACGGGCTGCGACTGCGGCCGCACGTTCGACGTCTACAAGGGCGGCATTCGCGGCCGGGTCGATGACATGCTGCTGGTGCGCGGCACGAACGTCTACCCGCGCGCGATCGAGGCGATCGTGCGCGAGTATCCGGCCGTAGACGAGTTCCAGATCTACCTGTGGACGAGGGATGGGATCCGCGACGAGATCGCGGTGCGCTGCGAGGTGCGCGAGGGCTTCGAGGATCAGTGGAACGCCGTAGCGCAGCGTCTCCAGGGTGACCTGTCGCACAACATCGAGGGCCTGGGCATCAAGGTCGAGCGGGCCGAGGCCGGCTCGCTGCCGCGCTTCGAGCTGAAGGCGAAGCGCGTGCTCGACGAGCGCGTCGTGAAGGGATCCAGCCATGTCTGAAGCACACGATGTGATGGGCAATCCCCTCACCGAGGTCGAGCAGAAGCTGCTGGCGGCCTACGAGACGCTGAAGGGCTTGCTGGCAGAGGACCTGACACCGACGGCGCGAGCCGGCGTGGCCGAGTCGCTCGCCGCGCTCTGGCAGGTGGTCAACAACCTGGGGTTGACGGACGACCGACCCGCCGTGTGAGCGTCGTCCCGCACCCGGCATACCTACGGCCGCGTGATCTCGAACGGAGCGGACGTGTCGCAGTAGCCCGTTCCGCCCAGCCGTCCGACGGCGGCGAGTCGCCCCGCGTCGGGGAGCCCGTCTACCAGCACGTCGTCCTGCACGTGCAGGCACACCACCTCGAGCAGGAACATGTCCACCGGGCCCGTTCCGACTTCCATGTGGTGGCGCAGGACGGCTTCCATGGCGATGGCTGCCTCCTCCACGCGCGGCGGTGAGACCTCGTCCGCAGGCACGGCCGTGAGCCCCGCGAGTTCGAACTCGTCCACGCTCGCGTCGGCGTCCGCCGCGGTGGCGACCATCGCCGCGGCCAGCGGCCGGGTCGGGATGTGCAGGACCGCCTCCCGCGTAGCCAGCAGGTTGGCCGCGGTGTCCTTCGGCTCACCCCGGCGCCGGCCGATGCTCAACATCACGGTCATGGGGCTGGACGAGACGCCGCCGAAGTAGCTGAAGGGCGCCAGATTCGGCACGCCGGCCGCGCTGAGCGTGCTCGCCCAGCCGATCGGACGCGGAATCAGGCAGGCGGTCATCCAGTGGTAGCTCTCTTTCGGTGACAGCGTGCGCGGATCGATCTGCATGGGACGTAGGATACGCGCATGGGTCATGGAGCATGCGCATCCGGAGATCCGCACAGTGCCAAGGCCGGTGCGGACAT
>JAHEIK010000181.1 GCA_024639415.1 Planctomycetota bacterium | reverse complement strand
CGTCCGCGTACTTCTCCTTGAGCAGGTCGCTCTTGCTGAGCAGCGCGGGGTCCTTGCTGAAGTGGCACTTGCCGCAGACGTTGTGCACGTTGAGCGGGTGGAAGCTCGAGGCGCGCTCCTCCTTCCCCAGGATGCCGTGCACCCCGTGGCAGTCGACGCAGGTCGCGCGCGGCCCGGAGCCGTCCTCGCGCGCCATGCCGTGGACGCTCTTGGCCGCGGCCTCGCCCGCCTCGTCGTGGCAGTCGATGCAGGCCGTGGTCTCCACCTTGTCTGCGTGGGGGTACTCGTCCACCCCCTCGTGGCAGTCCGAGCAGGAGACCTCGCCGTGCTTGCTGCGGGCGTAGAGGGCCGGATCGTGGATCAGGTCCTCGATCGGCCGTGAGGGATCCTTCAGGAGCTTGCGCAGCTCGACGCCCTTCGGGTCGCCGTGGCACTCGAAACAGGCATCGCTTTCTTCGTCGGCGAGGGCGGGTGCCGCGGCCCAGGCCAGCACCAGGACAGCCACGAGAAGACGCTTCATTGGGGACCTCCGTGCCGCCCCATGCACATGGAGTGCCCGAAGGGAACAGGGCTTGCTACCGTCTGGGTCACGGAGGTTCTGTGCCGAAGTTCACCAACTGGATTCCGCGGTTCTGGCTCAGCAAGATCAGCACCGTCGGCGTCGCCATGACCACCCTGTCGGGCCTGCTCCTGCTCGGGGCAATCGCTGCCGACTTCGCCGGTTCCGGCCTGAACGTCTACGCGACGGCCGTCCTCTTCATGGTCGTGCCCATGTTCTTCATCGGGGGCCTGATCCTGATCCCCGTCGGCCTCTGGTGGCGCCGACGCAGCGAGGCCAAGGGCATCAAGGCTCACCCGGACGGCTCCGTCCGGGAGATCCTCACCAAGCCACGCGTCCGCCGCACGCTGCTGGTCCTGGCGGGAGCGACATTCCTCAATGTCGTCATCGTTGGCGTCGTGGGCGCCAAGGCGGTCACCTACATGGAGACGCCGGAGTTCTGCGGGACCCTCTGCCACAGCGTGATGGAGCCGGAGTACGTCGCCTACCAGCGGTCTCCGCACTCGCGCGTCGCCTGTGCCGACTGCCACATCGGGCCCGGGGCTTCCTGGGCCGTGAAGAGCAAGATGGATGGTCTGCGCCAGGTCTGGCACACGATCCTGGGCGACTACAACCGGCCGATCCACGCGCCGGTCCATCACCTGCGCCCCGCACGGGACACCTGCGAGCAATGCCACCGCCCCGAGAAGTTCCACGGCAACCGGCTCTTTGCCCGCATGCACTATGAGGATGACGAAGAGAACTCACGAATGCTCAACGTCCTCTCGCTGCGGGTGGGTGGGGCGAACGTCCTCACCGGCAAGTACGAGGGCATCCACTGGCATACCAGCACCGACATGCAGGTCCGCTACGCGGCGCTGGACGACAAGCGCGAGGTCATCGGCAAGATCCAGGTCCTCAAGGACGGGGAGGTGATTCGCGAGTACCTGGCCCCGGAAAACAGCGGCGCGGCCGTCCGGGAGGTCAGGACCATGGACTGCGTCGACTGCCACAACCGGCCGACGCACCGGTACGACGGCTCGCCGGGGCAGACGATGGACATCGGCTTCTCGAACGGCCTGCTCGATCGCTCGATCCCGTTCCTGCGCAAGATCGGCCTGCCCCTGCTCGCCAAGGAGGATCGGGCGCGCGAGGGTGCCGAGGCAACGTTCGAGACCGAGCTGGCTGCGGCGTACGCGCGTGAACTGCCCGACGTCAAGCTCACCCCTGAGCAGCTGAAGAGTGCCGCCGGGGGGCTGGCGGAGCTGTACCGGCGCAACATCTGGCCGCGCATGAAGATCGGCTGGGACACGTACCCGAGTCATATCGGCCACGCTGGCGAGGCCGCGGACATCCGGGGCTGCTTCCGCTGCCACGACGAGAAGCACAAGACGAGCGACGGGAAGGTCCTCTCCCAGGACTGCTCGCTCTGCCACGAACTGCTGGCCGACGAGGAGGCGCCGGAGGACCTGGACGAGAGTCTGCGCTCCATGCTTTTCGGCGCGGAGGACGACTGATCGGCCGAAGCGGCCGGCCCCGGAGCCCCTCGGTGCGGAATTTCACGCACCCAGGCCGGAGACGCCGAATCAAGTTCATAGCCCCTACGTTGGACCCCTGCGAGCCGTGCATTGCGGGGTTGGCTCACCTAGACTCAGGCGCGCTCGAGAGAGCGGGAGGACGATCGGCGTGAAGCGTGTTGACGAGGGATCCGTACGCGGGGGCCGGCGGCATCTGGCCGTCGTGCTCTGCACCGTGGCCGCGCTGCTCGTGGGTGCCGGTTGCGGAGGTGGCGGCTCGGGCGACCTGACGAATCAGGTCGAGGAGCCCTTCGCTGCCTCATTCCACGTGCTCAACACGGCGAACCTGCCCGTCATTGGTGCGACGATCTATCTCGTGCCCACGAGTGAGATCGACACGACTCCCTTCAACGGCGCCGCGGTCCGCAGCGGAGCGGCCGAGGACCGCGACGAACCCCTCGAGGACGCCGTGCGCCTGCGCGGTGCAAGCTTCCCCCAGGCCGTGACGGGGCCCGACGGCACGGCGCAGATCGAGAACGTGCCCGCCGGACGCTACTTCCCCTTCGTCCTGCCTTCGCCCGGCGACAGCGAACACATCCCCGGCGGCTGTGGCTGCCGCGAGTCCGTGGACGCCGTGACCCTCTACGCCCAGCCGACGTCCATCGTCATGTCTTCGCAGCCCAGCGCTGCCGCGACCTATCTCGGTAGCTCGGCTTGCGTCGCCTGCCACATCGACTATGCGGGTCACGCTACCCACGCGCACCGCCTCGGGTTCGCCGTGCCCGGCAACCTCTCGCCGATGCAGGACGACGGCCGCTACCCGCAGTTCCAGGACGGCTGGAACCAGTTCCAGCCGGCCGCCAGCCATGTCGGCGGCACCGTGGTCTGGTTCTCGGACTTCGACGGGAGCCGGGGCTTCGACAAGTTCAAGACGACCCTGACCGATCCGACGCTCAGCGACCCGCTGGCGGTCAACTACGTCAAGGGCTACCTCTGGCGCGACACGGGCGATCAGCGCTACAAGATCACGCTCGAGAACGTACACCCGTCGGCCGGTGCGCCGGGCGTGGGCGACCCGCCCAACCTCTGGACGCTCGAGGTCGACCTGACCTACGGCGGCGCGCTCTACAAGCAGCGCAACCTCGTGGCGATCCCCGGCCGCAAGGGGCGCTATCCGCTGCTTCAGTACCAGACCGAAGGCAGCGACGGCCGCTACGACCGCACGCGCAAGGTCTACCGCGACTACCACCTCGACTGGTATTGGAACGACGCCGCCAAGACCTTCCGCTTCCCCGCGGCGAGCAAGACCTTCGAGGGCAACTGCACGGCCTGCCACAGCACGGGCTTCGAGCGCTACTTCGAGGGCTCCACGGGAGAGTGGCTCTCCCGCGCCGTGAGCGATCCGGCGGGCGCCTTCGACATCGACGGCGACGGAGACAAGGACGAGATCAACCTCGGCTGCGAGGTCTGCCACGGCCCCGGCTCGGAGCATCGCGCCTGGGCGATCTCGAACTTCGGCAGCGGCATGGAAGCCCGCTACATCGTCGAGCCCGAGTACATGAGTCCCTCACGCGGCATGATGGTCTGCGGCCGGTGCCACGACCGTCCGTCCGGAGCGGGCTCCGTGATCAACTCCGAGCCCCTGAACGGGGCCGACGAGATGGCGCGGGTCGGCACGAGCCGCGCCGACTTCCTGGCCAACTTCACGACGCGCAAGGGGCCCGACGTCAAGGATCTGTGGAACGACAACCTCCACAGCAAGAGCCACCACCAGCAGTACTCCGATCTGCTGAAGTCGCCCAAGCACCGCAACGACCGCCTGCTCGTCGTGTGTTCGGACTGCCACGACGCCCACGGCTACGCGACCTTCGAGCACCACCTGCTTTGGAGCCAGGACAACTCCGGCAGCGGGGGCCTCTGCCATCGCTGCCACGAGGTGGACCTCCAGCCGCACATGCTGGCGCTCACCGGCGACACGCACGCGGGTGGTTCGACGCGCTGCATCGACTGCCACACGCCGAAGACGGCGAAGACCGGAGCCGGCGAGACCGGGATCCTGCTAGGGGTGCCGAACGGCACGTCGACGGACGAGACGATCGTCGACTACCAGAACGACGTGACGAGCCACCTCTTCATGGACATCCCCAAGAAGACGCACCAGGACGTCGCCGGAGAGATCCCCTCCCGGGCGATGCCCATACCATTCACGAGGAGTTGCGGGCAGCCCTGCCACAATGCAGGGGGCCTGCAGTTCACGAAGCCCATGTTCCCCCAACAGCCCCACCTACCGGCACAACTGGATCTCCAAACGAAGAGGTAGTCCCATGATCCGCGTCATCAAAGCCGTGTTCGCCACCTACGCACTGGTGGCCATCGTCGGTGCATTCATCGGTATGGGTGCAGTCGCCAACGAGGCGAGCGCAGAAGACAAGAAGGCCGATCCGACCTTCATCGGCGCCAGCAAGTGCAAGAAGTGCCATCTCAAGCAGCACAAGAGCTGGAAGAAGACCGCACTCGCCACGACCTTCGAGAGCCTGAAGCCGGACGTGAAGGCCGACGAGAAGAAGGCCGCCAAGCTCGACCCCAAGAAGGATTACACGAAGGACCCCACCTGCCTGAAGTGCCACACCACGGCCTACGGCACGGCCGGCGGCTATCCGGCCGTCGTCAAGGACAAGAAGTGGACCGAGGCCGAGACGGCCCAGGCCGCGCTCAACGAGGGCATCACCTGCGAGTCGTGCCACGGGCCCGGCAGCGAGTACTCCGTCTTCAAGAAGAAGAAGAAGGAGTACAAGCGCGATGAGATTCGCGCCTTGGGAGCGGTTACGCCGCCGACGGCCGAGAGCTGCGCTCCTTGCCACGTCAAGGAGTGCCCGACGATGCCGGCCGACTACAAGTTCGACTTCGAGAAGGCCAAGGTCTCGGACGCCGTCCACGCGCACAAGAAGCTCAAGTACGACCACGGCAAGTAACAGGGGCTGATCGCCTTGCGAACACGCACCATCCGTCAGAGCCGCTTCTCGCCAGGGCACCTGTTCGGTGCCCTGGCAGCGGCCTGCCTGCTCCTGGCAGCCATGTGCCTGGGAACCGTGTCCCTCGGATCCGTCGCCTCCGCGGCGGCCGACGAGGAGCCGCCCGTCCCGGGCGACTCCTCGCACCTGAGTCCGCCCCCGCTGCCGGCACCGGTGGTCAAGCCGGGGGACGCGGGGGCGCCGCCCGGCGCCGACCCTGTGGATCTTCCTGCCGCACCGCCGGTGGCTGTGGGCTCTGACGACGCAGACACGGAAGATGCCGACACGGAAGGTGCCGACACGGGCGACGCAGATACGGGCGACGCAGATACGGGCGACGCAGACACGGGCGGTCCAGAGACTGCGGATCGGAAGCCGGGCGACGCCGGCGTTGCCGCGTCTGCGGCGAATGGGCCCGTCGCGGATGGTCCACCTCCCGGCGACCTGCCTCCCCCGCAGCTGGTGGACGTGACCACCGTCCAGCCGAGTGACATCGTCGTCCAGGCTGAGCCGCCCGCGCGCCGCCGGCGCCTCCAGCGCCTGCCGATCGAAGGCTCGTTCCGCATGGACTATCGCGGCCGCTGGGACGACGACGAGTCGGACCACGATCTCTACCAGTATCTCGTGCTGAGCGTCGGGGACCAGCAGGCCCCCGGTTGGTCCTTCTCGTTCCACGGTCGCTTGACCGAGGACCTCGACGGACGCAGCGACAAGAGCGAGTTCTTCGTCTTCGACTCGATCACGGACACGTACAAGCACCGCGTCAACGGGCGCGTCTACAACATGTACGCCACGTACCGCCCGCGTGGCGGTTCGGTGAAGATGGTCCGCATCGGGCGCCAGTGGGTCGAGGGCGGGGAGTTGCTCCACGTCGACGGCTTGCGGATCGACTTCGGCTCGCGCAACCCTGCAGCGACCTTCGGCGCCACGCTCTACGGCGGCTTGCCGGCCCATCTCTTCGAGGGCTCGCCCGAGGGCGACGCCGTCGTGGGCTTCGGTGTCCACGGCCGCCCCTGGGCCGGAGCCGAGGCGCGCTTCGACTACGTCTACCTAAACGACGAGTCGCGCTACTACGGCTCCGAGACGGCGCACCTCTTGACGCTCTACTTGCGCCAGAGGGTGAGCCGCCATGTGTCGTGGTGGGGGACGTACCAGCACCTGGATGAGGACCCGCGCACGCTGCGCCTCGCAGCCACGGGCTCGATCCCGGAGCAGGACTTCCTCGTGCGGGGCTCGTTCTACTCGCAGCTCACCACGCAGAAGGAACGTGTGACGGACATCGATCCCTACTTCGCCGTCGCGCAGACCCTCGAGGCCTATTGGACGGGGGACCTCTCGGCATCGAAGGGCATCGGCGAACGCCTCTACGTCGAGGGCGGCGTGGCTCTCCGCCGCCTGTGGGATGAGGGCGACGAGGGCATCTACAACCGCGAGTTCACGCGCTACTGGCTTGCCGGATCCCTCGACGGGTGGCCGGGCCGCGACATGAACATCACGTTGACAGGTGAGCGTTGGGACAGCCAAGACGACGCCTGGACAGTCACCGCCGACTTCGAATACCGCCCCAGCAAACGCTTCAAGTTCCAGATGGGAACGGACTACTCGGCCTACCGGTTTGACCTGTACACCGCGGACGAGCGTCAGTCCGTGCGCGGCTACTACGTCCGAATGGTCGTGCGGACCAGCGATCGCTGGCGCATCCATCTACGCTTGCGCGTCGAGGACGACAAGTTCGACACCTACGTCATGCTCAATACCGGCTTCGAAGTGGAGCTTTGATACGCACCCGCCTATGAACCATCGCACGAACCACGGCCCCTGGATCTTCCTCGTCCTGCTCTCGCTGGGCTTGCTGTGGGGCTGCGCTGTGCCCTTCGGCTCCCGCCGGAGCAGCCTCCCCATCGGCTCGCCGTCAGGAGGGCCCTCCGCGGCTGCCTCCGAGGTCGGGCAGATCGTTCCCGACAAGACAGTCACCATGGTCGGCGGCCCGCGTGTCAACCACGCGATCCACGCGGAGAACGAGCTCGAGTGCGCAGACTGCCACGAGCCCGACGAGGAGACCGGTGAGCCCGGCATGCCCACGCTCGAGACCTGCGCGGACTGCCACGAAGACCCCGAAGAAGGCGAAGAGCCCGAAGAGGGCGAGCCGGTCATGAAGGGCGTCTACTTCGACGCAGACGACAAGCCGCTCTGGAAGAAGGCGATCGCGGACTACGGTGACGACGTCATCTTCAGCCACAAGGC
>JAHEIK010000180.1:6852-7326 GCA_024639415.1 Planctomycetota bacterium | reverse complement strand
CTGCCCGAGATCCAGTACCGGGGACCGAGATCGCGCCAGCCCTCGGCACGGAGGCCCGTGCGGCTGCCTCCGAGCGCAACCGCGGCCGCGGGGTCCTCGAGGAGGCGGTCGACGTAGCCCTCCAACGTGAGGAATGCGAACGGATCCGCGGCCTCCCAGCGCACGGCGGCCCACGGGGAGACCTCGGGTCCTGCCATCCGGTCCGCGTAGAGCATGGCGCCGGCCTCGGCGTAGTGGCGGCGACCGAAGCGCCGACGCGCGGAGAGGCCGACGGTGACGAGCGAGTCCGAGGCGACGCCGCCGACGGCGGCGGCCGGTCCTTCGAACCGCGCCCACTCCGTACGCAGCGCCATGCTCCAGCGCTCGTCGCCGAGCGGCGTGCGCACCTCGAAGCCTGCGCGAGTCGACTCATCGTCGCCGGCCGTCGCGCGCCGCATCCAGGTCTTGCCGTAGGGCCCCAGGCGGTAGCGCAGG
>JAHEIK010000180.1:0-6842 GCA_024639415.1 Planctomycetota bacterium | reverse complement strand
GGTGCGC
Source organism: Planctomycetota bacterium (assembly GCA_024639415.1). GTDB lineage: Bacteria > Planctomycetota > PLA2 > PLA2 > JAEUHO01 > JAHEIK01. The sequence continues at coordinate 6,835 of JAHEIK010000180.1, read as the reverse complement.
GCGAGGTCGTCGTCCCAGCGCATCTGCAGACTGCGGCACCAGGCGCCGAGTGCTCCGCGCCAGCAGCCGGCCTGACGGTAGGCCCAGCCCAGATCCTTGTAGACGTTCATGTCCGGGCCGTCGGCGCTCAGCACCTGGCGCAGCGGCGCGATGGCGCGTTCGTAGCGCTGCTCCTGCATGGCGATCGACGCGTCGAGTCGCCGCAGGCGCGAGGTCCCCGTGTCCAGCGGACGGGCGGCTTCGAGGATGCGTCGCGCCTCGCGCTTGCGCTTCGCCGCGAGATACGCGTCGGCGTGATCGAGGCGCAGCCCCAGGTCCCCAGGACTCTCCGTGATCAACGTCTCGAACACGACGCCCGCGGCATCGACGCGGCCGAGACGTGCCAGCGCCGTCGCGTACGTCCTGCGTTCCTCGGACGCGAGCGGCCCGCTGCGCTCGAAGAGGAGCACGGTCTCGCGGTGGTGCGCGCGAGCCTCGCCGGGACGTTTCAGAGCCGCGAGAGCCTCCGCCAGAAGGAAGTGCACGCTCGCTCGCTCCCGCCGTAGCGCAGCATCCTCCTCGTCGTAGGGGAGAGCCAACAGGCGCCGCGCAGGCTCGACCGCCGCTGCATGCGCACCGGTCCACGTGCGGATCTGTGCGAGGCGCAGGAGGATGCCGGCTTCGCCCGGTCGCTCCTTCTCGAGTTCCTCGTAGTAATCGAGAGCCTCTTCCTGGCGCTCTGCTCCGAGCAGGGCGCTCGCGAGTGCCAGCCTGTCCTCCCACGTGGCATCCGGTGCCTTGGCGCGGCGGCGCATCAGCGCGAGAACCTCGTCCTTGCGCTCGAGCGCCTGCAGTACATGCAGCAGGCGGAGGCTTGCGTCGGCGGAGTCGGCAGCCCGCTCGCGTAGGAAGGGCAGGGCCGCTTCGTAGTCGCCCGCAGCGAGCAGGGCCTCCAGGTACGCGGCCTTCTCCACGTCGGTCGCCCCGGAGGCGACCGCCCGGTCATGCAAGATGGGGAGGGCTTCTGCGTAGCGCTCCGTGGCCAGGAGGAGATCGAGAAACCGCTTGCGTGTGTTCGGGCCGGCTTGGGGATGCTTGGCGCGCTTGCGCAGCAGCGGGAGCGCCTCCTCCCAGCGCTCCAAGGCAAGCAGCCCTTCGATGAAGAGGACCTCGTCGTCTGCGCTCGCCTCCGGCGAAGAGGCGCGTCGTCGCAGGATCGCAAGCGCTTCATCGTTGCGACCGGCCGCGAGCAGCGACGCGACGTAGCGACCCTCGACCGCCGAGCCTGGACCCGCGCGCTCGGCGAGGAAGCGCCAGGCTTCGAGCGCCTTGTCCTTGCGCTGGAGGGCCTCGTAGAGATCAGCCAGCATGCGTACGTTGTTGACGTCGTCGGGTACGAGCGCTCGCAGGGCCTCGCGTGCCCGAACCTGCTGCTCGAGGTCTTCCGTCCACGAAGCCCGCTGGACCCAGAGGCTGGTCAGCGCCGCGTCCTTGGGGCGCTTGCGAACGCGCTCCTCGAGGCGGGCGGCGCTCGCTCCCGGATCTTGCGAGTCCAGCAGCAGCATGTAGCGGGTCTCGAAGAGCGGATCGCCGGGGAAGCGGCGCAGCATGCGCTCGAGCAGGGGCCGGCGCTCTGCCTCGGGCACCCGGCTCTCGAGCAGCCCATGGAGCGCACGCGCCGTCACCGGCGTCAGGTCGGGGCCGTCCAGCAGCAGGAGCCCCTTCTCGATGCGACCCGCGAGGCCCGCAGTCTCGAAGTCCCAGAACTCCAGCAGGAACTCGGCCGCCGTCTGCACGCGCTCCAGACGCGCAGCCAGGACCTCACGGGTCTCGTCCGGCCGCTCCAGACGCTCGGCCAGGTAGAGGATGTCGTCCTCGAGCGAACGCCGCTCCTCGGGCGTCGCAGCAGCGGCCAGGCGAGCCTTGAGCAGCGTCAGCAGGCGCGCCTCGTCGCCGCGCATGCGCAGCAGCCCCTCCAGCTGTTGCGCGTACGTGGCTTCTTCGTCGTCGGAGAAGCGTCCGTCCGGATACTCGGCGGCCAGCTTCTCGAGTGACGCTAGAGCACGGTCGTAGCGGAGGTCGTTGAGCGCCACGCGCACGATCCGCTCGTGCCAATGCCGCGTGTCGGAATCGCCGCCCGCGAGGTCCGCGAGCATGGTCAGAGCAAGCTCCAGGCGGCCACCTTCGAGCGCCAGCGTGACGGCGCGATCGTGGTTTTCGCGCGTCGGCTCCTGCTCGGCACGCCGGCGCGCATGGGGCACGGCTTCGGCGCTGCGTCCGAGCACGCGGAGGACCTGGATCAGCCGCTCGCGTCGCTCCACGACGTCCGTGACGGACAGCAGGGCCTCGAGGGCGCTGGCCTCCACACGCAGCTGCCCGAGCCACGTGGCGATCTGCGCGCGCAGCGTGAGCACGGCGGGGTCCGGCGGCGCCTCGACGGCCGAGGTGACGAGCAAGGCTTCCTTCTGCCGCTTTGCCGCGACGAGCGCCGCCGCGAGGGGCTGGACGTTGCGCACGTCTGCGGGATCGGCGGCGAAGGCACGGCGCAGCCAGCGCAGCCAAGCGCGTAGTCGGCCGGCCTGCATGTAGCCCAAGGCGATCTTGCGCGCCTCGGCCGCAGTGGGTGTGTGGGCTTGGGCGCGCGTCCGTGCCAGCAGGGCGGCCGCGGCGCCGTCCACCTCACTCGGCGCGGCCTCCGGTCTGCCCTCCCGGGGTGCAAAGAAGCCCTCCGTGGCCGCGGCGACCTCGTCGTCGGCTGCGGCTCGGGCGAGCAGTTGCGAGACCTGGGCCGCCGGCAGGCGCTGCGCGAGGCTCGCGTCGATCTCCCGGTAGGCGCGCGGTCGATCGGCGATCGCCGTGCCAATGGCCGCACGGCGCGGGTGGGCTGACGGAGGCGGGGCGGCTTCGTCGGACAGCTCGGTGCGCAGGATCGCCCGCTCAGCAGCGAGGTCGCGCTCGTTCTCCAACTCGCCGCGTCGTCGCTCGAGGATCGCGGCTGCCTTGCGGACGGATCCCGAAGCGCGAGCTTCGTCCACGACGTCGTCCTTGAGCGTCAGGCGCCGACCGGTGTAGCGGTCCACCGGATCGGTGTCGCGGCTCGTGATGAGCAGGAACGCGAGGGCGCCCAAGCCCAGGACCACGAACACGAGGATCTCGATACGCCTGAGATTCACGGTAGGCGCACCTCGACGCGCTCGGGCCCGCCCGCGGGCAGGCGCAGGCTGACGCGTCCGCGCTCGTCGGCGGTCTGCTTCGATGTCACGTCACCGCGAACGACCTTGAGCGTGGAGGACGGCGGAAAGCCGCCGAAGACCAACACGCGCTCCACGTGGGCCTGCGAGACGAGCGCGACCGAGCGTTCTGCGAGGGCGCCCTCGCGCACGGCGTGGTTGGCCTCGACGAGATGCGGCCTTGCCGGAGGCGCCGGCGCGAGCCGGATCTCTGCGTCGGGGGCGGCAAGATGGATGTACAGGGAACCGCCGATGCGGCGTGCTCCCAGCACACCCGAAGAGCGCTGGAAGTCCACGTGCCGTGCCTCGTCGTCGATGCGCAGCGTGGGGCACGTGCCCATGCCGCGTACCGACCAGCCGCCCTTGGTCCTGTGCACCTGGACAGAGCGGGCACTGATCACGGCAGCGGCGTAGGCGGAGGCGTGGACGGGCGCCGTCGGCTCCCGGCGCACCCAGCGTTCGAGCAGCGCCTTCAGCGTGTCGAGGCGCGGCTTGGTCTCTGCGCTGTAGAAGTGCACGTAGACGTTGGCGGGCTTGAGGATGCGCCCCCTACCTGTGCGCTCGATCGTGGCGCCGATGTGTGCGAACGCTCCTGGGTTGGTCGTGAAGTAGCCCGGGAACTCGTTCTCGTTCGCCGCGCCTGCGCAGACCTGGACGGCGCCTCCGACCTCCCGCACCCAGGGGGACACATAGCCGACCGAGCTGTGCGCGTCGTCCCAGCGGAACGTGCCGCCGTTGAGGTTGAGGCAGTCGTGCCGCGCGCACTCGAGAATCGCTTCCCGCGGAGGCAGGCAGTCGCCGGTCCAGAGCATCACCTGGCAGCGCTTGCCGTCACGCAGCAGGCGGTCGTTGATGAACTCCACCGAATCCCGTACTTCGGCGACCGGGCTGTAGTCGTAGTGCTGCAGGCTCTTGTAGGGCAGTGTGCTCAGGGGCGGGCGACCGGGTGCCCACGGCGCCGCCCAGCGGTACGGATGCAGCACGCCGTGACTCGCGGCCTCTACGTAGGGCCGATTCAGGATCTCGGTGGCAAGGCGCATGCTGTCCGTGGCTTCGGCCACGCGGAGATCCTTCGTCAGGCTGGCGACGATGATGCTGACGGTCGCGGGAAGGCGATAGACGTCGAGGATCTCGTCCAGGAAGACCTTGGCCGCGGGCGTGTTCAGCCGCGCAGTCGAGATGCTCTCGAAGCCGTCGCCGTCGACGTGCAGCATGAACATGCGGCGGCCGTTCAAGACGGACGGATGGGGGGCGGGGATTCGCTCCATGCCCAACGCGGTGCGCAGGAACGCGAAGGGATCCAGGTGCCAGCGCCGGCCGCCGGGCGTGAGGCCGCTGCGCACGGTCCAGGGCGCAAGGGCAACTCCACCCCAAGGGCCCGTGACGACGGGCGAGCGGACGTCCGTCGGATTGCTGCGATCACGGGTCTGGACCCAGACGCGGTTGTCCTTGGACGTGTTGGCGGGTCCCTGGTGGAGCGCGTAGCGCCGGGGATCGGCCTCCATCGCGCAGGTGGCTTCGCTCTCGAGCGTGGTCTCGATGCGCATCCGGCGGTTTACGAAGCCGGCGCGCCACTCGAGGCCGAAGCGTCCCAGCCAGCGCTGCAGGCGCTCGCGATCCTCCGCGCCGGTAGCCAAGCAGCCGAGGTGCTGGAAGTGCACGACGCGCAGCTTCGCGGCCGGTACGTGCTTCTCGAGCCAGGGCCACAGCCAGGGCGGCGCCTCGAGCCCAGGACGGAACCACGTGAGGACCGCCCGGGCAGTGGGCAGCCAAGCAACCGGCGGCGGGCCCAGCCGGATGTCGTGGGTACGCACCCGCAAGCCCAGGTGATTGAGCGGCAGCTGGAGCAGGGACCAGATGGGACGTTGGTCGTCGGGGACGTCCTCCTGGTCTTGGCCGTCGAAGAGCGCGATGATCTCGCGGCGCACGAGGTTGCGGTCGCTCTCCGCAGCGCCGGCGGAGGGCCCGTGCCCCGTCGCCGCAGCAAGCAGGGCAAGGAGGAGCACCGGGACGATTCGCAGGACCGTCCCGCTGTGGCCGCGTCGCATCTGAGCCTCCCCGCGAGCGGCCATGCCGCAGTCGCGCCGGGGGGACTATACCGGGATGACTTCCCCTATCGCCGTGTCGTTCGCAGTCCGGGAGCCCACGTTAGGTATCCCGCTGCACGACGTATCCGCACGTTAGGCCGCGGTCGACGTCCACGTGGTCTGCAGGCCGACGCGGAGGTCGACCTGCGCGTGCCAGCCGAGCGCGCGCTGGGCCGCAGCGACGGCCGCCCACGAGTGCTTCACGTCGCCGTCCCGCGCGGGCTCGTGCGACACATCGGGCTTGCGGCCGCTCGCGCTGCCCAAGGCATGCACGAGGTCGAGCAGGGAGGAGCGGACACCCGTGGCGACGTTGAAGATGGAGCACGTGCCGGGCGCGTCGAGTTCGCCGCCCTTGCGGAATGCCCGAGCCACGTCTTCGACGAAGACGAAGTCGCGGGTCTGCTCGCCGTCGCCGAACACGCGCAAGGTGCCGGCGTGGTCGAGGGCGTGGATCCACGCGGGGATGACGGCGGCGTAGTCCGAGTCGGGCCGCTGGCGCGGGCCGAACACGTTGAACAGCCGCAAGCACACGGTCTGCAGACCGTGCAACTCCGCGTAGACGGCCGCGTATTGCTCGCCCACGAGCTTCTGCAATGCGTACGGGCTCGCGGGGTGCGGCGCGTGGGCCTCCTCCTTGGGGAAGGGGCCGTCGTTGCCGTAGATCGCGCTGGACGATGCGAAGACGACGCGCACGCCGGTCCGGCGCCGCGCGGCCTCGAGGACGTTGACGAAGCCTTCCACGTTTACACGGGTCGAGAACGCCGGCTCGTCGACCGAGCGCGGGACGCTCGCGATGGCCGCCAGGTGGTAGACGGCCCGCACGTCCTCCATGCAGCGCTCGACGGTGTCGGGGCAGCCGATGTCGCCCTGGACCAGTTCGATGTCGAGGCCGGTCAGATTCTCGCGACGTCCCGTCGAGAGGTCGTCCAGGACGCGCACGGTGCGTCCGGCCGCCAGCAGCTCGCGCACCAGGGCGCTGCCGATGAAGCCTGCGCCACCCGTTACCAGATCGATCGCCATGCCGGACCTCCCACGAACCACCCCCCGTATCGACTGATCGGGGGGCGAACCTTCAGACCCAGCCTCGGGCCGTCAGGAGGCGGATTCTGCCCCCGCAGGGGGGGGCCAGGGAGGCGCTACGAGCCGACGGCGGCCGTCGTGGGCGAGCTGGACGTCCGGGTCGTCTTGCTGGAAGTCCTTGTCCCAGAGCTTGCACGTGACCTGCTTGTGGACCTGGTCGAGACCTTCGCAGTAGTTGGTGAAGGCACAGCGACGTACGGAGCTGCCGTGACCGAGACGTGCCTTGCGGAACCAGTCGGGGTCGGCCAGGGCTTGGCGGGCGCTGCCGATCAGGTCGGCTTCTCCGCGCCGCAGGATGCCCTCGGCCTGCTCGAAGGTGCAGATGCCGCCGGCTGTCACGACGGGCGTCGTGTGGCCTGCGTTCCGGACGGCCTCGCGGATGGCGGCGGACAGTGCGACGTTGCGGCCGAACGGTCCCTGCTCGTCGATGCGCACGGTCGGCATGCACTCGTGTCCGCT
>JAHEIK010000179.1:4458-7373 GCA_024639415.1 Planctomycetota bacterium | reverse complement strand
CCGCTGAAGAGCCTGATGGCCGATGTCTACGGCAGCACCCTGGCCGACCTGCGCGACCGTATCGGCGGCTTCGATGAGCTGACCACGCTGCTCGCGCGCGCCCTCGTCGAGGATCCGCCGACGTCGGTGACGGACGGCGGCCTGATCCGCGCGGGCTACGACCCCACGCTCGACGAGTTGCGCGGCCTCAGCCGCAACGCCAAGGACTGGATCGCCAACTACCAGGCCGGGCAGGCCGAGCGCACGGGCATCTCGAGCCTGAAGGTCGGCTTCAACAAGGTGTTCGGCTACTACCTCGAGGTCACGCACGCGCACAAGGACAAGGTCCCGGACGACTACACGCGCAAGCAGACGCTGACCAACGCCGAGCGCTACGTCACACCAGAGCTCGACGAGTACGAGAAGAAGGTGCTGCGCGCCGACGAGAAGGCACGCGACCTCGAGTACAAGCTCTTCGGCGTCCTGCGGGAGTCGACCGCCGAGAGCATCCCGGCGCTGCAGGCCACCGCGAACGTCCTCGCCGAGATCGACACCCTTGCCTCGCTGGCCGAGGTCGCCGCGGCTCACGACTACGTCCGGCCGGAGCTCTGCGACGACCGCACACTCGAGCTGCGTGACGCCAGACACCCGGTCGTGGAGTCGGCGCTGCAGGACGGCGACCGCTTCGTTCCGAACGACACGGACCTCGACGGCGAGAAGCGCATCGCGCTCATCACCGGCCCGAACATGGCCGGCAAGAGCACCTACATCCGCCAGACGGCGATCGTCGTGCTGATGGCGCAGATGGGCTCGTTCGTCCCGGCATCCAAGGCCCGCATCGGCATCTGCGACCGGCTCTTCACGCGCGTGGGCGCCGAGGACGACCTCGCACGCGGCCAGTCGACCTTCATGGTCGAGATGAGCGAAGCGGCCTACATCCTCAACCACGCTACGAGCAAGAGCCTCGTCATCCTGGACGAGGTCGGGCGCGGCACGAGCACGTTCGACGGCATCGCCATCGCGTGGGCACTGACCGAGTACCTCTCCGAGGTGGTCGGGGCGCGCACCCTCTTCGCCACGCACTACGCGGAGCTGACGCGTCTCTCCGACGAGCTGGGCTCGGTGAAGAACCTGAACGTCGCCGTGCGTGAGTGGGGCGACTCGATCGTGTTCCTGCGCCGCATCCAGCCGGGTGCGACCGACCGCTCGTACGGCATCCACGTGGCAAGGCTGGCCGGCGTGCCCGAGGCCGTCGTCGAGCGTGCCCGCGGCATCCTGAAGGGCCTCGAAGGCGACCGGGACGCCACCGTGGACCGCATCACGTTCGGCGACGCGCCGGAGCCGAAGGCGCACGACGCCCAGCTGGGGCTGTTCGTTCCGTCAGCGCCCGACCCGGTGGTCGAAGAGCTGGCTGCACTCGACGTAGACAACATGACGCCGGTGGAGGCGCTGGCGAAGCTGGCCGAGCTGAGGAAGCGCGCGCGGCGGTCGTAGTAGGGGCGGCCTGAGGTGACGCCGCCCCATGCGTGGGTACGACCCGCGCCCCTCGAACGCCGGATACGGAGCCAGGTTCCCGATTGCATCACATTGCCGCAAGCACACCGATCGGTCGATCAGGACCCGGTCAATGTGATGGCAATCGAACCTGGCTCCCGTTGGAGATGGGTGCAGTTAACCGCCGGAGGTCGGCGTGTCCGCCTTCTTCTCGGGCGCCTTCTCGTCCTTCTTGGGCTCCGGCTTCTTCTCGTCGCTCGTCTTCGTGGGCTCGGCCTTCTTCTTCTCTTCGCCCTTCTTCGCCTTCGGCTTGGGCGGCTTGTTCATCGCCCGGCGCGCAAGCGCCATCATGTCGGGCGCGTAGGTGAAGGGCTTCAGCTTCAGGTCCTTCGCCGCTTCGAAGACGATGGACATCGTGACGTCCTTGCCTTCAACGATCTTGTCGTAGTCGACGCTCCAGCTGACCTCATTCTTCGTCTCGGCCTTCACGCCGTTGTGGTCGAGGATCTTCGTGGGCACCGTCATGCTCAGCTTGATGCTCAGCTTGCCCAGCTGGCCTTCCACCATCGGCAGCGCGGTTGCAGGATCCATGCCCCCCATCGCGTCGGCCTGGCCACCGCCCGAGAGCGCGTTGCGTACGGTGAGCTTCCAGGCGCCGTCCGGGGCCTTCTTGCTCTTCTCGACCCGTGAGAGCGTGACGGTCGAGGCGAAGAACGCCCCGCCGCGCGCGGCCGCCTCGAGCGAGGTGAACGTGGCACTCACCGTCGTGGTGCGCCGGTTCTCCTCGATCTCTTCCACCGCGTCCGTGATGGCGTAGCCCTTGGTCTTCGCCGCGCCCGCCTTGAACCACGCCGGAGCGGCACCGTTGGGCAGGTCGGCGTTGTCGATGTCGGCGACCTGCTCGGGATCCTGCCCTTGCATCATGGCGTACATCTGCATGAGCTCGCGCAGCTTGCCAAGCTCGACGACGTAGCTCGACACGATCGTGCCGCTGCCGTCCTTGTTGAGCGTGATGGCATCCTTGGACTTGAGGCAGCCGGTCAACGGCAGCGCGAGCAGGGCGGTGAGAACGAGAGCGGCGAAGCGAGGCATGGTGCGTCTCCGGGTGGACCGCAGAGGATACGCGGGAACCGGGCACCTGGGTCCGACGGCCGACCCACGCCCCTCGGACGCCGGATACGCGAACGTGCACGCCGGGATCGGCGGGCGACCCGCGCCCCTCGGACGCCGGATACGGAGCCAGGTTCGCGATTGCATCACATTGCCGCGCACAACCCGAACGGCCGGACAGCCCTTGGACAATGCTGATGCAATCGAACCAGGCTCCTGTTGGAGGTCGGCGCGCGGGCCTAGCGTTCGGCCTTGGCCAGCCATTCGACCAGGCGGCCGCCCAGGGCCGCGCGAAGCGCCTTGCGCTGCTCCGTACCGGGCAGGTCCCAGCC
>JAHEIK010000179.1:0-4358 GCA_024639415.1 Planctomycetota bacterium | reverse complement strand
CCGGCTTGATGTTCTCCACGTCGTCTTGCGGCTTGTGGTAGTTGGGATGCTTGCCCTGCGTCCAGATGCCGAAGGCGGGCACACCACGCTCATGGAAAGGCCAGTGGTCGCTGCCGCCGCCGGTGCGCGGCCGGAAGGTCACAAGTTTCTTCACGTCGGCCGGCAGTCCCTCCTCCATCAGCTGCTGCATGGCCGGGTAGCTGCCGCCGCCGTTGATGCGCACCTTGGGCTCACCCTGGCCGACCATGTCCATGTTCAGCACGCACACGACACGGCCCTGGAAGGGGTAGCGCTCGGCGAGCGCCTTGCTGCCGTGCAGGCCCTGCTCCTCCGCGCCGAAGCCGCAGAAGATCACCGTGCGCTTGGGGCGGAAGCGATTGGCCGTGAGGATGTCGGCCAGATGGATCATCACGGCCGTGCCCGACGCATTGTCGTCCGCGCCGTTGAAGACCTGGCCGTCGGGCCCCACCCCCAGGTGGTCCATGTGCGCGCCGACGAGGATGATCTCGTCCTTGAGATCAGGATCGCGCCCCTTGATGGCGCCGAGCGCATTGTGCCCCTTGGCGTGCGCATGGAACTTCGCGTTGACCTCCATCGCGACCTGCACGCCGGTGGCGAAGCCCTTGCCCGGCTCGCCTTCGTCGCGCGTCTCCTTCAGCTTCGCAAGCGTCGTGTTCTTGGACGCAAGGAGCGTGTCCGCAATGGCGCCCGACACCCACAGGGCGGGAAGCGTGCCCCGGTGGAAGCGATTCTGGATCGTGCCGGTCGACGCGCCCTTGTTCTGGACGAGCAGGAAGCCGGCAGCGCCCTTGTCGGCGGCGGTCGCGGACTTGTAGCCGATGAAGCGCTCCTGCCGGAACTCGCCGGCGCGCGACGCGGGTGCGCCGCGGATGGCGACGACGATCTTGCCCTTCACGTCGAGACCGGCGTAGTCGTCCCACCCGAGGTCGGGGCGCGCGATGCCATAGCCGACGAAGACCGCCTCGGCGCTCACCTTCCCGCTCCCGCTGTAGCTCAAGTCGAAGTAGTCCTTCCCGTAGGCGAGCTTCTTGCCCCCCACGGAGAGAGCGATCGGGGCCTCGGTGTTGGTCGCGCCGAAAGTGAACGGCTCGAGGTAGGTGCCGCCCGCGTCGGCCGGATGCAGACCGAACTCGCTCATCTTCGCGAGCATCCAGTTCTCGACGAGCGCGCCGCCCGCGAAGCCCGTCTTGCGTCCCTTCATGGCGTCGGACGCGAGCTCCTTGACGAGCTCCAGCGCACCGGCACCGGAGAGACCCTCGAGGTTCTCCTTGAGCAGCGCGTCGTCTTCGCCCGCGCGTGCGGACGGAGCGGCGAGTAGGCACAGGACGGCCAGCGGCATGAGGCGACGAAGCATCAGGCCTCCTTCTCGTAGCGGAGGAAGTGGATCGAGCGGCCCATGGCACGCCAGCGCTCCTCGAACACGGTCGGACGGTCGCCGGCCACCCCACCCTCGCCGGGACGGGCATCGGGCCGGAGCAGCATGCCGCCGGCGATCTCGAAGGCCTCGCGGATCTCGTCGGCGTACTCCGCCGAGTCGGTGGCCAGGTCGATGCGGCCGTCGGCCGCGAGGCTGTCGCGCAGGGCCGCGACGAACACCGGGTTGATCAGCCGGTAGCGCGCGTGATGCGCCTTGGGCCACGGATCGGGGAAGTAGATGTGGAACGCGTGCACCTTGCCGGGCGTGAGGAAGGGGCCGACGAGGTCGCCGGCCGGACGCCAGATCAGGCGCAGATTGGGCAGCGGCGTGCCGCGCCGCTCGATGCGACGGACGAAGCGGCGGACGCGCTTGCGGCTGTACTCGATCCCAAGCCAGTTGCGATCCGGCCGCGCCAGCGCGCACTCGTAGAGGAAGTCGTCGTCGCCCGGGCCGATCTCGATCTCGAGCGGCAGGGCCGGGTCCTCGAACTGACGCGCTGCGCCGCCACCGAGGAGCCAGTCTTCCCACGTCGTCTCGTAGGGCTTGAGGGGTGCGAGCTTGGCCATGGACGGCAGAGCCTACCGCAGCGGCTGCGCCCTGGACGGCGGCGCGGCCTCGGACCCCCGGATTGCGGCTCCGCCCGGCTAGGAGGGGCGGCGGCGGGCGAGGTCGGCAATGGGTGCGTCGTGGGCGCGCAGCGCCAGTTCGACGCGGTTGCGGACCTTGCACTTGGTGAACACGCTCATCAGCACGTTCTTCACCGTCTTCTCGACGATGCCGAGCTTGCCGGCGACCTCGGCGTTCGTATGGCCACGCGCGACGCCTGCCGCCACCTGGGCCTCGCGGAGCGTCAGGCCGAAGCGCGACTGGAGTCGCCGCACGGTCGGCGACGCCCACGGGATCTGGGACTGCACCCGCAGCACGACGTGCGGGAGGTGCTCGCGGACGCCGGACTCGACGCTGATGCGGAGCCGGCAGTCCTCTTCGTCGGGGTAGTAGATGTCGGCCGACGCGGGGCCGCGCTGGCTGCGCATGCGCTCGATGAAGCGCTCGAGCCAAGCGTCCACCGTCGCCGGCAGCAGCCCGTCCAGCCCCCGGGGGGTGCCGTCTCGAAGCATGTTCCCGGCCGCGGTGTTGGCGTAGAGGACGCGCCGGTCGGCGGAGAGGAGGGCCACGCCGCGGTCCGGATCGCTGTCGAGCAGATCCTTCCCGATGGCGATCAGATCACGTTCACTCAGCATGTGGCTGCCTGCCGTGGTTTGGATCAAGGATCGTCGCTCCCGTCTGGGTGACGCCCGCCTACACGGGCTCGGTCACTCCGAGAACTGCCCTTGCCTCGAGTGCCTGGGCCCTCGAAGCCGTTCGCCCAGCAAGCCTTTAGCCCCGGCCTGCTGCCTCTACTGACGGGCTCCGGCGGCCGCGTGTTCCGAATATTTGTGGCAACAAGTCATTGTCCCCTCACAGACCGCTCAGGCGCGAGCCGGGGAGCCGAGACGCGCGCGGGGCACCCAGAGCAGGAGCAGGGCCGCTGCGAGGACGGCGAGGCCCGCCACGGTGAGGAAGATCGGCCCGTAGCCCACCTCCGGAATCAGCCAGTTGCCGGCGACCCACGGGCCGAGCCCCTGGACGGGCATGACCAGGGCCAGCGCCACGCCGATCGGGGCGGTTCCATCGCGGCCCGGGGCCATGCGCATCACCTGCGGGGCGTGGCAGCTGGCGCGGGTGGCCATGTAGATCCCGACGCCGGCGGCCGCCGCGCCGTAGGCGAACGCGTGGCCTCCGGTGGCTGCGGCGACGGACGCGCCGGCGCCACAGAGCAGCCCCACGATCATCCACGAGCGCGGGCGGACGCGCTCGGCCGACCACGCGATGAGGCCGCTCATCGCCAGCATCGCGATGGCGCTCAGCGCCACCCAGTCGCCCGAGGCCTCATTCGCGTAGCCCTCGCCGCGAATGGCCGCGTCGGCGTAGTAGCTCAGTGTCAGGAGCACGGTGATGCCGATCGCATCTGCGAAGACGAAGCGGCGCAGGCCGGGCAGATCACGCAGTGCTTCGAGCAGGGAGCGGGCGTAGGCCCGGAACGAACCGCGCGGCGGCCGCTCGCGTGGCTGCTCCACGATCCAGAGGAAGGGGAAGGAGCCGAGCACGCCGGCGACGCCTGCAATCACGAAGAGCAGCGTCCACTGGTCCGTGCCGCTCCACGCAGAGGCGAGGACCTCTCGTGCGATGTAGTGGCCGGCGAAGACGGCGGCGAGCTTGTTGGCCAGGAACGTGAGCCCCAAGACCCGCGCCTGGGTCCCCGAGGAGAAGAGCTCCCCCACCAAGGCGAGCCACCCTGGAATCATCAGACCGATGGAGACGAAGAAGAGCGTGGTGCCGGCGAGATAGCCCACGCGGGCGGTCAGGGGGTCGGCTGCTGCGTATACGAGCAGCGCGACCACGAGCATCGCCAGGCCGCCGGCGATGTGCCCCCAGAAGACGAAGGCCCGCTTGTGCCGCAGCGGCTCGACCCAGAACGCGCTGAGGAGCAGGGGCACCCCGAGGCCGAAGGACCCCAGCAGCCAGACGGTGCCCACGAAGCCCTGCGAGCCCCCGAAGTCGTCGCTGAAGGCCGCGACCATCGGGCCGTCCACGGTGAGTGCCCACGTGATGCCCCAGAACAGCTCCGGCACCGCGTAGGCAAGGGCGTTGCGGACGGGGACGGAGACACGGGCCACGGCGCGGGTATACGCGGAGATGGCCCGTGGGCCCCTACCGCGGCGCCTCGATCGAGCGCCGTGACGCCGTAGGGGCGATCCCGAGGTGCGCCGCAGGCGCACGGAGTGGTCGCCCGACCCGAGCCGATCCGGAGGGCGCTCCCGACAGCCGGAGGGAGGTCGCGGAAGATCGCCACCCGGAAAATTGAAAGAAGCCGCCGCCC
>JAHEIK010000178.1 GCA_024639415.1 Planctomycetota bacterium | reverse complement strand
ACCTCGGCGAGGATCGTCGCACCTCGTGCGAGTGCGTGCTCCTCCGCTTCCAGCACGGCGATGCCCGCGCCCTCGCCCATGACGAGGCCGGAGCGGCGGCGGTCGAACGGGCGGCAGGCACTCGCGGGATCGCCGTCGTCGACATTCGCCGAGGCGCCCAGCAGTACGAAGAAGACCATCCCGAGGGGATTCACCTGCGAATCGGAGCCGCCACTGACGACCCAGTCGGTCTCGCCGCGCCGGATGCTGCGGTAGGCCATGCCGAGCGCCTGGTTGGACGCAGAGCACGCCGTCGTGACCGCGTGCACGGGACCGCCGATGCCGACGGCGCGGGCGATGCGTGCCGCGGGCTGCTCGGCCGGGTGGCGGATCAGCGACTCGGGTTGGAGGTCGCTAACGTGCTGAGCAAACGCGACGGCGTCGAACGTGCCGTCGGCGTTCAGGAAGCGGTCGACGTCCTCGATGCGGTTGGCTCCCGGCCCCGCGCCGAGGATGACCCCCGCCCGATTGTGCTCGCCGCGCTCGATGCCCGCCATGGCCAGCGCGTCCTTGGCGGCGGCGTAGGCGAAGAGCGTGCGCGGGTCCGCACCGCCGACGAGTTCGGGATGAGCGGCGCGCAGCCGCGCGAGGACATCCGGCGCGATCTCGCCGACCGCCTTCGTCGGCGGAGCCTTGGCGCCCAGGCGCTGCGGTGCCGTGACGCCGCGCTCGCCGGCGAGGAGGCGCTGCCAGACGTCGTCGACCTCACAGCCCATGGGCGTGACGAGGCCGAGGCCGGTGACGACGACGCGGCGGCTCATGGGGTGTACCCGAAGTAGCTGAGCCGCTCGCGCAGGATCGCGGGATCCGGCATCGGCACGTGTGCGTAGAGCACGCGTCCAATCCTGGCAACCTCCTCGCCGTCGACGGTGGCCGTCGCCTTGGCGAAGCTGCCCTTGGGGTTGGTGCCCATCAGCTCGCCCGTGATGTGGATCGTCGTGCCGGGGCGGATGTCTGCCGGCACCGTGACGTCGTCGAGCATGGAGAGCACACACGAGAGCTTGTAGTCGTGCTTGGCGATGGCCGCCCACGCGGCGAGCTGCACCATGGCCTCGATGACGAGGCTGCCGGGCATGCAGGGCGCGCGGTCGAAGTGCCCGCGCAGGAACTCCTCGGTCATGCTGATGCACTTGACGCCCTCGATGCGCTTGCCGGGCTCGAGGTGCGTGATGCGGTCGAAGAGCAGGAACCTCATACCGCCTCCTCGATGATCAGCATGCCGCCGCCGTCGAGGCCAGTGCCGATGATGTTCCCCACGCGGGCCTCGCTGCTGTCGGATGGATGCGCGCGCCACTCGGCGAGCGTGACCGCGACCATCGTGGCCGGGCCACCGGCTCCGAGGTACCCGATACCGGGGGGCGAGAACTGTACGCCGATCGGCACGTCCGGCGATCTGCCGACCTGCTCTCCCGCGCTGCGTGCGGCTCGCAGCTCGGGAGCCTCTCCGCCGAAGGCCGTGCTGCCGCCGCGCAGGAATCCGAGGATGGGGGCCCCTCGTGCCCGGGCCTCGTCCTCGCGCTCCAAGACGAGCGCGGCCCCGCCCTCGCCGGGGGTCTCGAAGCACGCAGGCCCCGGAAGGCGCACGTCGAGCGCCAACCGGGCGAGATGCGCCGGACTGACGCGCCCGGAGACGCCGGCGGCGAGCACCGCGCGGGCCGAGCCCTCTTCGAGTGCGTAGGCACCCTCCAGGATCGCCCGAACGCCCGCATCGCCATCCGAGGCCAGCACGACGTTGTCGCCGCGGATGTCCAGGTCGATGGCGATCTGACCGGCAGCGACGTTGTTCAACATGGAGAGCGGCCAGAGGGGATGGATCTGCCGGTACGCCCCTGCGAAGAACGTCTTCATGGACATGGCGTCGCCGCCCTCGCGTGAGGCCAGGGCGGCGGCGGCCAGATCGTCGATCGGCGAGTCCACCATGCCCATGGCGACGAACAAGCCGACGTGTTCGCGTGTGAAGGAGGCGAGTCCGGCGGCTGCGTGCGCTTCCATGGCGACCGCGTCGAGCAGGCGTCCGTGGGGGCCGAGGATGCGCAGCGCCGGATCGTCCTCGGCCGTCTCCGGCTCGGTCCAGATCTGGGCTGCTTGGACGTCACCGAAGCCGGAGGCGTCGAAGCCCTGGACCGGTCCCACGGCGCTCTCGCCCGCCGCGATGGCGCGCCAGACCCGATCCGCATCGTCGCCCAGCGCGGTCCGCACGGCAGCGGCAGTGATGGCGACGCGCATGGGCATCCCGCAAGCCTAGGCGATGCGCTCCGCGCTTCCGAGACACAAGCACGCGTTCTGGCCGCCGAAGCCGAAGGAGTTGGACAGTGCCACGTGATGGGGCTGCTCGCGGGCCTCGTTCGGCACGTAGTCCAGGTCGCAGCGCCGATCCTTGGCTTCCTGGTTGATCGTCGGCAGGAGGATGCCGCGGCGCATGCCCTCCAGCGTCAGGAACCCCTCGATCGCGCCGGCGGCACCGATCGTGTGGCCGATCATCGACTTGTTCGAGGAGATCGGCACCTGGTAGGCGCGCTCGCCGAAGACGCGCTTGCAGGCCAGCGTCTCCGTCGGATCGTTGATGGGCGTCGACGTGCCGTGGGCATTGACGTAGTCGACGTCTTGCGGCGTGAGGCCCGCGTCGGCGATGGCCGCCTGCATGGCCTGGACGGCGCCATCGGCCTCCGGGTGCATGTCCGTGATGCGGTAGCCATCGGCCGAGTCGCCGTAGCCGAGCACCTCGCCCAGGATCTTCCGTCCGCGGGCGCGGGCTCCTGCGAGGGTCTCGAGCACGAGGACGGCCGCACCCTCGCCGATCACGAAGCCGTTGCGGCGGCGGTCGAAGGGGCGCGAGGCCGTCTCCGGGGAGCTGTAGCGCCGCGATAGCGCGCCCAGGATCGCGAAACCGAGGTAGTACGAGTAGCTGAGCAGCGGCTCGGCGCCGCCCGTGACGACGACGTCGGCGCGTCCCTCACGGATCATCCGCAGGCCCTCGCCGATGGCCTGCGTGCCCGCGGCGCAGGCCGAGACGACCGGCAGCACGGGCCCGCGCGCATCCAGCAGGTGTGCCAGCAATGTGGGCGCCGTTTCCGGGGAGCGCGAGACCCACTCCAGCGTGTCGAACGCGGGGTCCGTACGCAAGCCGGTCATGTCGACGTGGCCGTCCGCGTCCGTGTGCTTGATCGTCGTGTGGATGCTCTGCACGCCCGGCGTGCAGCCGTGACCACCGATCGCTACGGCGATGCGTCCGCGATCCTCGATCCCGTCGAGCGGAGCGCCGGCCAGGGCCTGCTCCGCAGCATGACGCAGCAAGCGCAGCTCACTGCTGCCGTGCTCGTCGAGCGCGTGGGGTGCGATCAGTGCGTCGACGTCGATCTCGGCGCCGATGTCGACAGGCAAGCCCGTGGGATCGAAGCGCGTGAGCCTACGTACGCCCGAGCGCCCCGCCTGCATCGCCTCGAACGTCGTGTGCAGGTCGGCGCCGAGGGCCGTGATCATGCCTCCGCCGGTGACGACGACGCGCTGTGACGGGTCCTGGGGAGGCGGGCCTCGGCGGGACGAATCAGGCATCCGCGAAGAGGTGCTTCTCACCCTCGGTGTCGAGGATCCAGCGCTTGGTCAGCTCGTCGCCGTTGGGGTAGACGGCATCCCGGCCGCAGCCCTCGGCGCCGCACACCACCTTCGCGCCATCGTCGCTCTTCCACGCCGACGCCCCGCAGCTCGTGCAGGTCTCGGGCAGGGTGTCGAGCACGCGCACGACGCCGTCTGCGACGACAGCGGGCGTGATCACGGTGGAGATCTCGTCCGCGTAGATGCCGGCCTCGATGCCGGGCAGGTCGCCCAAGTAGAGCTTCAGCATCTCTGCGGCGGGGGGGGTGACCTTGCCATCCTTGTCGATGGCCTTGCCCTCGCCGAGCTCCTCTTCCACGTGATCCAGGATCAGCTGCGTAGCGAGCTGGATCCCGAAGACGTTCTCGAGGCGGAAGTTGATGTCGAGGAAGTCGATCGAGGTGGCACCCAGGCCGTTGACGATCGAGTTGTCCATCTCGATGGCGGCAGCATCGGTGCGCAGTGTCGTCGCGAGGGCGGCACGGACTTCCTCGGCGACGCGTTCGGGGGTGACGTGGGGATTCGGCATAGCCGATCGGTTTACCTCCCGTCCCGTGCAGAGGCAAAATCGGCAGAACCACGGGGCCGTTTTTCCCACTGGGATTCGTGGCTTTCCGGTGCCCTGCCTACACTGCGAGGCCTGCCAGAGCGCTCCGGAGGCATCGTGAAGGCCGAGATCGTCGTCATCGGTGGGGGCCCCACCGGCTGCACCGCAGCCACCCTGCTAGCCCGTGCGGGTCGAGACGTCCTGATCGTGGACCGCGACTCCGAGCCGCGCATGGTCATCGGCGAGTCGCTGCTGCCCGCCGGCAATCGCGTGCTGGAGAAGCTGGGCATCGAGATGGACGGCTTCATCGTGAAGCGCGGCGCCGTCTTCAGCCGGAACGAGGAGATCGAGCGGATCGACTTCGCCGACGCCGTCGATCCGCACTGGCCCGCCGCCCACCAGGTGAAGCGCCATCAGCTGGATGCGCGCTTCCGCGAGACGGCGCGCTCCGCCGGGGTCCGCTGGCTGGAGGCCCAGGCCATGGGGGCTGATCTCCCCGGACGACTACGGACCTCCGCAGGCGACATCGAGGCGGAGTGGATCGTCGACGCTGCGGGGCGCGAGCAGTTCCTTGCCCGGCAGATGGGGACCCGGCGCAGGCACGAGCTGCTGCGCAACGCCGCCCTCGTGCGCTACTACCGCGGCGTCAATCTTGTCGAGCCGGCCCAGCCGGGCGACATCACCGTCTCGGCGTTCGAGGGCGGTTGGTTCTGGTTCATTCCCTTCGCCGACGGTGAGTGGTCCGTCGGGGTGGTCACGACGCCTGGCTGTGGCATCCGAGGGGATCGCTGGGAAGGGGCGCTCGCGCTGAGTGCCGACGCGGCCGCCCGGCTCGCGGGAGCCGAGCAGATCCGCGAGCAATATGGCGTGCAGGACTTCACGGCGTACGCCGATCGCTTCCACGGCGACGGCTGGATGCTCGCCGGCGATGCGGCCCTGTTCCTGGATCCGGTCTTCTCCTCGGGCGTCTTCCTCGGCATCGAGAGCGCGGATCGGCTGGTCGAGCACTTCCTCGCGGGCACGCTCGACGCGTACGAGGCAGACATCCGGGAAGCGGCCACGACCTTCGAGAAGGTCGTGCTCGCCTTCTACGAGGGCAGCTTCCTGGACATCGTGCTCGCCCCCCAGGAGCTCCAGCCGTTCAAGTACCGCCAGGCGATCATCTCGCTGCTCGCCGGCGACGTGTTCGGCGGGGGGCCCGTCGAGGCGCAGCGTGTCACGCGCAGCTTCCCGGCGATCGCGCGGGCCATCCGCAACCGGATGGCGCAGGCCGGCTGAGCCTGCTCACTCCGGGGCGCGCAGCACCCGGTTGGTGAGACCCCGGTCCACGACCAGGGTCTGCCCGGCGATGGCGCGGGAGTCGGGCGCCGCGAGGAAGGCCACGACGTCCGCGACCTCCTCCGGCGTCACGTAGGCCGACTCAGGCAGAGCCTGCAACTCGGGCCAGAGGCGCCGCAGCGTCTTGTACGAGTCGGTCTTGACGAGGCCCGCACACACCGCGTTCGCGCCGATGCCTGAGCCTCCTAGCTCCTCGGCCCACTGGCGCACCATCGCCTCCATCGCCGCCTTCATGGTGCCCAGCGGGTACTGCGAGTTCATGTAGCGCGAGCCCAGGCTCGAGATGAACACGATGCGTCCGCCCTCGCGCTCGAGAAGCGGTAGGGCCTTCTGCACGCAGAACACGTGCCCGAACAGGTTGACCTCCACCAGTTGGCGAAGATCCCGCTCCAGCAGCCGCCGGGTCTCCTTGAACGGCGCGCGCGCGGCGTTGAGGACGAGCACGTCCAACCGTCCGAAGGCCTCGCCAACCGCCTCGAGCAGGGCGCCGACCTCTTCCTTGCGTCCGATGTCACCGGCGAACGGTTCCGCGCGTCGGCCCAGGGCCCGGATGGCCTCACAGGTCTCCAGGGCGGCTGCGTGCGACGGGCCCTCGGCACTCCGCCCGTGCACGGCGATGTCCGCTCCGTCCCGAGCGAGGCGCAGAGCGATCGCCCGGCCGATGCCGCGTGTGCTGCCCGTGATCAATGCCACCTTGCCTGCGAGTTCCGCCATGGCGGGAGGATACGACACGGGCAGGATTCCTGGGCAGCCGCGTCCCCGCGTTCCGTACCATCCGAGCCTCGACGCTTCGAGACGAGAGGATGCCCGCCGATGGACGATCCGCAGGAGACCACCCGCTCCGCGAACTCCTGGAAGAAGCTCGAGCGCCTGCTCGGCGAGATCGAGACGGGTGAGACGCCCAAGCCGGACTGGATCGACCTCTCCGGCAAGAAGCGCCGCCTCGCCTACTGGCGGACGATCGCCCGCAACGGCTTCCACGACTTCGCCGAAGACCAGTGGATGAAGTGCTTCGACTCGCCCTTCGTGGAGAACTACGACTACGTGGCTCCCTACATCGACGGAGGGGGCCTCGATTCGCTGGATCCGTACATGGTGTACTCCTCCGTGCTCGGCACGTGGGAGTACAGCGTGGAGGACTTCGTCCACACGGACCTACTGAGCGACGTCACCACCATCGTCGAGCCGCTGGCCGGGACGGCCGAGTTCTGCTACGCGGGGCACTTCCAGTACCCCGACTTCCGCTACGTGATGTTCGACCTGGACGAGGATGCCAAGGCTCACGTCGAGGCGAAGCGCTGGCTGCCCCAGACGAAGCGCGAGTTCATCATCGGTGACGCGCTGGTCGAGAGCACCTGGGAGGCCGTGCGCGCGGCGTCGGTCGGCAAGTCCGTCGCCTACATCGGCAAGCAGAGCCACAACTTCTTCGGCGCCAAGGAGATCATGAAGGTGCTCGAGTGGGGGACGCGCCACTGCGATCACCTCATGCTCGAGATCTCGGAGCCGTACCTCCTGGACGAAGAGCCGACCATCGACGACCTGACGCGTCCCGAGCAGCGAGGCGTGGGGATCTCCGTCGCGCTGGACGACGTCGAGGACAAGCCCGCCAATCCCCTGACCAACTCGATGGACTTCTATCTGATCGCCGAGGACAAGGAGGACCGGCGCAATCTGTTCTCCTACTGCGGCTGGATCGGGTGGCAGGCGCCAACGCTGACGGCGCTCGGCCGCATCCTGGACCTCGAGGTGCGCTACTACCACAGCGAGAAAACGGAGTTCCTGTCGGTCGACGTGGATACCGACACGTCGGATTGCCGGGACAACAACACGTTCCTGCTGTTCTCCCGCGCCTAGGGACTCTCGTTCGTGCGG
>JAHEIK010000006.1:23016-23398 GCA_024639415.1 Planctomycetota bacterium | reverse complement strand
ACCTCGCCGGTGCGGACCTCTTCGCCGCCGACGATGCACGGGATGTCGATCGTCTCGTTGGACATCGCCGCGAGGCGTGCTTCGAGCGAGGCGCGCTCGGCACTGCCCGGGGCGTACGTGCGTACGGGCTCGTTGGCGGGCTCGTCGCGACGGAAGACCGTGTTCAGCATGGCGTGGAACCTCCTCATGCACGCGGGGCGCGCAATCTAACGCCGCGCGGCCGTGGGGGACCCGACCTGTCCGGGAGGAGGGCGGCAATGTATGCCGCCCCTACGAGCACCCTGTAGGGGCGGGTTGAGCGAGGCCTCCGTGGAGGCCGAGCGGATACCCGCCCACGCGGGTCATTTGCCGCTCGGCTTGGCCAGGCGCTTCTGGAGCAGTT
>JAHEIK010000006.1:0-23006 GCA_024639415.1 Planctomycetota bacterium | reverse complement strand
CAGCGCCTTGTCGAAGGCCGGATCCTTGCCGGGCACGTGCTCGACCCGGATGTCGGGCGCGACGCCCGTACGCTCGAAGCCCTGCCCGTCGGGGAAGAGCGAGATCCAGCGCGAGTACCAGACCGTGACGCCGTTGGGCAGGTGGACGGGCGCCGGGCTGCCGCTCGAGCCGCGCGTGGGGAGGCCGACCAGCGTCACGTTCGGCAGGGCACGGGCCATCATGGCCATGGCTTCGCCGCTACTCACGCAGCCCGGTCCGACCAGGGCGATGACGGGGCCCGCGTAGCGCTCCTTGCGCGGCTGGATGTAGCGCTGCGAGCCCGCATGGAAGTCGTCGTGGGCCGGGCCCGCGCGCAGGCGCGACGTTCCGTACAGCACGGGCTTGTCCGTCAGGCAGCCCAGCAGGCGCTGGCCCCAGACTTCGGCGCCGCCGCCGTTGACGCGCAGATCGAGCACGATCGCCGGCGCGTCGAAGAGCTCGCGCCAGGCGGCATCGATCCGCTTGAGGTCTGCGCCCGTGCCCTGCATCGTGCCGATGGCCAGGTAGCCGTAGCCCGCCTGCGTGCGACCGGCGATGATGTTGCGCAGCACCTGCTTCCAGGACGCGAGGCGCGCGAGCACCTGCGGCAACTCGAAGTTCGGTTTCACCTGCGCCGTGTGGGGCACGGCTCGCGGTCGCCCGCTCACGTCGAGCCAGATGTGGCCGTCCTGCAGCGCCGCGAGCAGCGGCGTGAGCGCGTCCGCAAACTCATGCGGGCCGCTCGCCGCGAGGACCTGCTTGCGGTGCTTCGCGACCAGCGCCTTCCAGTCGATCCCGTGCTGGGCGAAGAACGGGTAGTTGCGGTCCATGTCCTTCACAAGCAGGTCGAAGCTGGCATCCGGGCTCGTCACGGGGGTCACGGTCATGCGCTTCACCTCGAAGCGCCCGGTGAGGGAGCAGAAGAAGGCCGCTTCGCCGTACGCCGTCCCCCGCGGCGCCCGGACGTGGAGGAAGTCCCTCTGCCAGTCCTCCGCGTGCACCTCCACCAGGGGAAACGCCAGCCGGCGCCCCTGGGCGTCCTTGAAGAAGGCGCCGATCCAGCGGTTGGCGAACTGGTCGCCTTCCCGCTTGAGGCCCACCGCGCGGGCCTCGAAGTCGATGCGGTAGACGGCGCCCGGCCTGGCCGCGAAGCGCCGGCTCAGAAGCAGCCAGGCGCGCGCCTCCTGGGTCGTCACCGAGGCCACGCCGCCGCCCTCCAGCGGCTCGAAGCGGTTCGTCGCAGCGCTGTCCCGCGCGCGCATCGCGCCCGTGCTCGCGGTCCAGCCCTCGGGCAGGCCGTCCTTCCAGGTTCGGAAGTCCCCGTTCGGTAGCAAAGGCTCCTCGGCGCAGGCCGCTGAGGGCGAGAGGAGGGCGGCGGCAAGGGCAAGAACGAGTAGGCTGCGCAGCGTCATGGGCTCTCCGCGGGACGTGCCGCCCGAACGGTACAATGGATCGCTGGCCCCTGCCCCCGGAGAGCCGTCATGAGCCGTATCCCCCTGGCCGCGAAGGCCGAAGCCCGCTGCGGGGCCCTCGCATGAAGCGCCTGCACGATCTGGTGGGCGGCGAGCACGAGTTGGCCGAGGTCGCGCGCGAGATCCGCAGCGCGGTCCGCGAGCTCGGGTCGACCGGCGTCGGCGGCTTCCATATCACGTGCTCGGACGAGTCCGAGCACGAGTGCACCCAGGCGTTCCAGCGCGGCTTCGCGCTCGAGTCGCTGCCGCGGCTCACGTACGGCGAGCGGGTTCCGTTTCGCATCGCCAACCCTGGTGCGCGGTACGAGTGGGGCGCCGTGCGCATCGCCGAGGACCACTTCGCGACCGAACAGGCCCAGCGCGGCTCCCTCGCGATGGTCGTGAAGATCAACGGCCACGTCGCCGTCACGCAGTCCGGTCCGGAGGGCATCCAGTTCGGCAGCATGGACCGCTACGGCAGCGAGTCCGTCTACTGCGGTGCCATCCATGCGGTGCTGCACGACAGTCGGCTGCCGTTCGCGCAGGACCTGCGCGCCGATCTCCTCTCCGAGGGGCGCGATCGCGTCCAAGCGCTGAAGGACGTCGCGGGTGCACCCGACGGTCGCGCCGCGCTCTTCGGCGCGCTGGCTGCTGCGCGCATGCAGGCGCGCAAGTGCGTCCTCGACATCCAGGAGCACACGCCCAAGGGGCCGACGGTCTACGTCGTCGTGCACGGCGTGACGCTCAACAAGCCCGGGCCGGACACGGAGTTGCTCGGTGGCTTGTACGTCCTCGACCACCGCGGCGACCAGCGCACGGACCGCTACCACGGCCTGGGCGACGACCCCGCGGCCTACAGCCTGACCCACGTCGACGGGCGCCTGCGGGTCAGCGATCCGCAGTCTGGTCGGGAACGCGCCGCGCGGGATCACCGCGCGCTTGCCGCCGGGCGCTTCGAGGCTCTCAGCGCGGCCGCACGAACGCTCGGCCCGACCGCGCAGGGGCTGCTTGGTCGCAGCAGCGAGCGCACGGTGCGCGGCGCCGCAGGGCGGACCCTGCTCAAGGGCGTGTTGACGGCCGTCGCCGCCACATCGCCCACGGCCGCCGCCTTGCTCTTGGCGGCGGAGGGCGCGGCCGACATCCACGAGGTTCGGAAGCTGAACCAGGCCGTCGATCCGGGCACCCAGGACCGCCACGCGCGCGAGGTCGTCGAAGCCGTGCACGACCGTGTGGACCACATGTCGCCCGAGGTAGCCGAGCGGGTCGTGGACGCGCTGCGCCGAGAGTTTGCGGGTGCCGCGCCGCGGTGAAGGCCCGTCTGCCGAGTATCGTCCTGTTGCTCGTGGGCCTCGGGCTCGCGCCGGTGCGCACTGCGTCCGCGGACGTGCATGAGATTGCCAGTGCGCACTACAAGCTGCAGTTCGAAGGGGCGCGCTCCGACGCCGAGGAAGCTTCGCGTGTCCTCGAGGCCGCATGGCCCGCGTTCCGCGCCTTCTTCGGCGCCGAACCGCAGCTGAAGCCCGGCGAGAAGCTGCGTGTGCGCTTCTACGCGTCCCGAAGAGCATGGGCCGCGGGCATCCGCGCGGACGGGACGCAGCCTCCTCCCACCGCCGGCGGCTACTACTGGCCGCCGACGAAGACGGCGCATCTCTACCGCGCGCCTACACAGTACTTCACGCGCGTCCTGCTCATCCACGAGGCGGCGCATCAGTTCCACTTCCTCGCGCGCACGCGCAACAGGCAGCCGGCCGCGGGCTGGTACACCGAGGGTCTGGCGGAACATCTCGCTTGGCATCGCTGGGACGGCAAGGACCTCGCACTTGGCGTGCTGCCCGGCGTGTCGTTGAAGGACTACCCCGCGACCGCCCTGAAGGAGATGGCGGCGCCCGGCTTCGACCTCGCGAGCGTGGTCGGCGGCAAGGTGCACGCCTCGCGACCCGTGTCCTGGGCGCTGTTCCGCTACCTGGCCACCGGCAAGCAGGGCAAGCCCCTACCAGGCTTCGCGAAGTTCCTGCGCAAGATGGACGCGGGCGGGCAGCCCTGGCCTGTCTTCAAGCAGGTCTTCGGCCGTCCGGGCCGTCTGCAGCCGCGGCTGCTGGCCTGGTTGCGCGAGCATCAGACGCCATGGGCGCAGGTCTTCAACGAGTGGGAGCAGACCGGCCTGCGGGGCTTCCGCGGCCACGCAGGCGTCGTCACGGCCGCGCGCTTGAAGCGGCCGGCGAGCAGCGTACGTGCCGTCGTGGAGTTTCCTCCCGTCAAGCGCCGCTGGCGGGCTGGCCTGCTCCTGCACTGGACGGGTTCGGACGACTACACGGTGGCGCTCGTGACCCACGGCGGGGGGGTCCACGTCGATCGGCGCTTCCGGGGACGCTGGCGGCGTTTGCATCGCAGCCGACGGCCGTCGCCCGGCGCCACGGAGAGGCGCTTGGAGGCCGTGCGGTCGGGAGCCGTCGTGACCTTCAGGCTCGACGGGCAGGACGTCGGCACCTGGTCCCTGCCGGGGACGACGCTCGGGCTCGCGCTCGACAACGGCGACTTGCGCTTCCGCGACGTGTCGTGGCGTTAAGGGCTCCTCACAACTTGCGCTTTGGGGCAGAGGGATGTCGCGGCCGAAGTCGATGAAGTGGGCCCTTCGCTAGCAGTGACCCACGGCTGAGAGGTCCCCCCGAGGCCCCTCATGAATGAACAGATCCGAGACCGCCGTCGTGCCGGGCGGCTGAGTTGTCAGATTCCCGTGCTGCTCCACAGCGGCGCCCGCAGCTTCCAGACTGCCACCGTGGACCTGAGCCGCGTGGGCACGCTCGTGCGCATTCCGCTCGAGGTGATCGGCATCGAGCCTGAGGTGCCCCTCGCGCAGATCGGACGCAAGGCGACCGATCTCCTCGGTGAGCTCGTGCGCGCGGATCTGCACTACGAGGTGCTGGGCACGCTCATCAGTCACAGTGCACGGCCCGTACGCCTCGCCCGCGGCACTCCTTCCGAGCCCGGCGCGTCTTGGCTCGAGGTGGGACTCGACTTCACGGAACCGATCACGGAGATGGAGGCTCAACTGCTCGGCGTCGACCTGCCGGCGCTGCGTGACGACGCGCCCGCCACGTGGATTCCTGAGCCCACCGTCGCCACGGGCCCCGGCGGCGAGCCGTCGATCACCCTGGTCATGTGCAATGAGCACGACACGCTGGTTCCGCCGCTGCGGCTCATGCCGATGCATGTCGACCGGGATGGCATCCGCGCCGACCTGGGCCGCATCAGTGACCTGCCCGTCCTTCCCGATGAGCGCGGTGCGGGCAGCGTGCTGGCCGTTCTGGCGGAGACCTTCGGTGGCGAGCCGCTCTCCGTCGTCCTCGTCGACTCCGAGCCCGTGTGGTCGGGTCATGTGCGCTTCTCCGCGGTAGAGGTCTGTCCGTACGAGCACACCGTGCGCGTGCAACTCGACTTCGCGCAGGTCCTGACCGAGCGCGTGGTCCGGCGCCTCGGCGTGGCCTGAGCGCCGCGCGGTGGCCGCTGGGACGCCGTACTTACGCTGTGTCCGTTCAGCGGGGAAATCGGGCCACGTATTGAGTAGGCTGAGGCGCCGAGGAGAGCGTAGTGGCCGCTGCCGTCCTCAGTCTGTCTGTTCTGCTGCAGTGCGCGGCTGCGTGGCTTGCGTTCCGGCTGCGGCGCGAGACGTCCAGCCGCAGTTGGTATCTGGTCTGCATCGCTGTCGGCCTGATGGCCATTCGCCGCTCGATCACGCTCGTGCGCGTCCTCACCGGCGCCTCGCAGCGCCACCTCGACCCCTGGGCGGAGTCGGTCGCTCTCTTGATCTCGATCCTCATGGTCGTCGGCCTCGCGCTGATCCGGCCCCTCTTCCGCTCCATGGCGGAGGCGACGTCGCGGATTCGCAGGAGCGAAGAGCACTTCCGGCATCTCATCGAGAACGCGGAGGACATCGTCACGGTCGTCGACTCCGACGGGACGATCTTGTACGAGAGTCCCGCGGCGCACCGCCTCCTGGGGTATGGCGAAGACCGCCGGGGCGTCCGCATCTTCGAGACGATGCATCCCGAGGATCACGAGGCGGCTCGTTGCCAGCTGGGCGAGGCGTTCGCCGCCCCCGGCGAACTGCGCGAGCTCGTGCTGCGCGCCCGTGCGGCCGACGGGACCTGGCACACGCTCGAGTGCACCGGCCGTGTACAGCCGGATCCCGACGGCAGCCTCGTGGCGATCGTGAACTCGCGGGACGTCACGGCACGCTTGAAGCTCGAGGCTGCGGCTGCGCGCATGGGGCGGATCCTCAATCGCTCGCTCAATGAGATCTACCTGTTCGATCCCACCACGCTGCGCTTCGATCTGGCGAACGACGGTGCACTCCAGAACCTGGGCTACTCCCTCGCGGAGCTGCAGCGACTCACGCCCATGGACCTGAAGCCGGAATACAGCGCGGAGACGTTCGAGGCGCGTATCGCACCGCTGCGGGCGGGTGCGCTCAGGACGACGACCATCCGAACCCGGCACCGCCGCAAGGATGGCAGCCAGTACCCCGTCGAGGTGCATCTCCAGCTCCTGCGCGGCGATGGCGCGCCGGTCTTCGTCGCCGTGACCCTCGACCTCAGTGAGCAGGAACGGGCCGACGCCGAGCGGCACAAGCTCGAGCTGCAGTTGCGGCGGGCCCAGCGTCTCGAGAGCATCGGGACGCTGGCCGGCGGCATCGCGCACGACTTCAACAACATCCTGACACCCATTCTCGGCTATCTGGACATGGCGATGCCCCGCGTAGTGGATGACGAGGCCACGACGCGACACCTGCAGCGGGCGAACACCGCTGCCGAGCGGGCACGCGACCTCGTGCAGCGCATCTTGACCTTCAGTCGCGAGATGGAGCAGGACCGCGTCCCCGTCGGGCTCGATCAGGTGATCGCGGAGACGCTGGCTCTACTGCGCTCCTCGCTGCCGTCCACGATCGACATCCGCTTCGACGCACCGTCGGACGTGTGCTGGACCGTGCTCGCCGACCCCACGCAGATGCATCAGGTGGTGCTCAACCTCTGCACGAACGCAGCGCATGCGATGCGCGAGCAAGGCGGGACGCTCGAGGTCGATCTCGCGACATTCGAGGGGCGCCCGCCGCTCTCGCCCCACGAGACGGTCGCGCCCGTGGGTGCCTTCGTACGCATGCGTGTACGGGACACCGGCTCCGGCATGGACGCCCGGACCTCGGAGCGGATCTTCGAGCCGTTCTTCACCACCAAGGCGACGACGGAAGGCAGTGGCCTCGGCCTGTCCGTCGTCCACGGCATCGTCAAGTCGTATGGTGGGAGCATCGCCGTGCAGACCGAGCCCGGCGTGGGCACCACAGTGGACGTCTACCTGCCTCTCGTGACGGAGGAGGTCGCGGCCGAGGTGCGCCCGCCGACCGTGATCCCGCGCGGCCGCGGCAGGGTCCTCTTCGTGGACGACGAGGAGCCCATCGCCGAGCTCGGGCGGGAGTTGCTGGAGTCCTTGGGCTACGAGGTCACTGTGCTTTTCGACGGGTGTTCGGCGCTTGCCACGATGCGGGAGGATCCCGCGGCGTTCGACGTCGTCGTCACCGACGAGACCATGCCCGGCATGCGCGGTACGGACCTGGGTGCCGCGCTGCTTGAGCTGCGAGCCGACCTCCCGATCCTGCTCACGACCGGTTTCTCCGAGGGGATCACGCTCGCGAGCGTGCGTCGGCTCGGATTCCGGGACCTCGTACACAAGCCGTACGGCAAGCGCGAGCTTGCCGAGGCGCTGGACGCCGTTCTCAGCGCCTAGCCACGCGAGGCCGGCCGTTCGTCTGCGGCCGCGCGCTCCGAACGGCAGCATGCTGATCTGGGGATGGGGTCGCCGGACGCTCTCGGCTGCCAACGCCGGCGGCAGGGTCGCGCCGATTCCGCCCGACACCATCTGGGGCAGCTGCGTCCAGCAGGCCGGCGCAGCCGGGGACGATGTCACCGTGATCTTGATCGACCCCTTCGCGGACGAGCAGGAGGAGACGGCTTGGGTGCTCAAGGCCTCGCTCGGCTAATGGGATGTGCCGGGGCCTATGTGCATGGGGGCGTGCTGCGGGCTGGGCTGGGGCCGATCAGGCCGCTTCGTTGCCCTCGAGTGGAAGACCACGACACGGCCCCCTCCTCGACCTTCCGCTCCCCAGCCAGCCCGCCGGCCGCGTCCGACGGGGTCCTGTTTGTGCTGACGGTCGTTCGTCGAAGACTGGACGGAACAGGTGCCCTGGCCTGTGCAGCACGTCACTCGTCCAGGCTGTCCATGGGGCACGCCTCTGTGACGTGTGCCAACCAGAGATCAACCTGCCGCTGGGTTCGCAGGTGCACGTGGGGGTGGGCCGCCACGTGGCGGCGCAGCGGCCCGATGCGCCTGATGCTGCCTGTGAGAGCCCACAGGAGCAACGACTCGCGGTCGAAGAAGGTGCGCGGCAGCGTCTCCAGGTTGCCGTTGCAGCACGGCTCCTTGGTGATGCTGCGCACGATCCCGCGCCGCACGAGCCGCGGGAACGTCACGTAGAGCGGCAAGTCGAGCAAGACGTACAGCTGGATGCGCCCCAGGTGTCGCGTGCGGAAGCGCGTGTAGTTGCCGTCGATCACCCAGCGTCCGCGGGCCGCAACGTCGGCCACACGGGCCTGGCTGACCTCGTCGGGCGCCTCCGTCCAGCCCGGCTGGTGATGGATGTCGTCGAGGTGCGTGGGCTCGACGCCCAGATGTGCCGCGAGCTTCGCCGCCAAGGTGGACTTCCCGCTGCCGCAGGGACCGACAACCCAGACACGGTCCGGTAGGAGCGGCGACGTTCGCATCCTCCAGAGCCTACGTGAACGTGAACGCTTGCGTGCCCGAGCCCGGAGCGAGGGTGCACGCTCGGATGGGGGAATGCGTGTAGGGGCGCCCCAAGGCCCTGAGCTCGGCGAAGGGCCGCGTGCGCGCCCGTCGTGCGCATCCGGTGGGGGCATGCGGGACAAGGAAGAGCGGGAACGGGGACGTGGCCCGGGAACGTCGGTGACGGTGACGGGCACGTTCACGTTCACGGGGAGAGCGGCCCTGAGGGCCGCTCTCAGTTCAGCGAGGGGTCATCCGGCTCCCGCTCGGTGTCGAACAGCGGGATCGTCTCGGTGCCCGAGGCCCGGCGCACGACCTTGGGCCACAGGTCGTCCTCGGCCGTGTAGAAGATCGCGTCCGTGTCGGCCAGCGTCGTGAGCCAGGAGCCTGTCGCCAACTCGGCTTCGAGCTGGCCGCTGCCCCAGCCCGAGTAGCCGGCGTAGAAGCGTACGAGCTTGCGATCCGTGCTGACGATGTCCTCGATCTTGTCGGCACTCATCGAGCAGTAGACGCCGTCCACGACGCGCATCTCGGCCAGCACGGGCTCCGTGTGGAGCACCACGAGAGGGCCCGTGACGGGACCGCCCACGTTCACCCGGCGGCGGCAGTCGCAGCTCTCTCCCCGAACCTCGGCCCAGACCTCTTGTATCGACCGAGTCGTCGGACGATTCAGGATGACCCCGAAGGCGCCCTCTCCGTCGTGCTGGATCATCAGGACGACCGTGTTGACGAAATTGGGGTCGGAGAGGTACGGGGGGGCGATCAGCAGGTGACCCGCCAGTGTGTCCACGGGGGCACGATAGCACCGCGGGGCGCTTCTCCGCCGCGCGGGTAGGATTCCGGCCGGAAGGAGGCCCGTGGCTGCCGGTGGTTCCACCCGTATCGTCGTGCTCGCGCTGCTGGCCACGAAGGTCCGGCCCGGCGACCTCGAGGTCGACGTGGCGTCCTTGAGGCGGAAGCTCAACGAAGTCGAGAACGAGGTTCGAGCCGCGTATCCCGAAGTCGCCTACCATTTCGTGGAGCCGGACTTCCTCGTCTAGGGGGGAGTCCGCGGAGACAACGTGCGCCGCGACTGGATCGAATGGCTGGCCTGCCCGCGGACACGAGCGTCCTACGACCTCGATCCCGTGCGTGTCGCCGACGGCGAGGTGGTCGAGGGCTTCCTCGTCTCCCAGGACGAGCGCGACGTGCGTCCCGTCATGGCCGGCGTAGCCGTCCTCCCGCGCGATCTCGGCGCCCATCTGCGCGAGCAGGGCAACGTGTATCGTCGCAGCCCGATCAATGATCCGCGCCTCGGCCGCTTCCTTCTGGGCCAGGCGGGTAGCGGCTACAGCGTCGTTCCGTTCGACGAGGTCGTCGCGAGCTACCGCGACCTCGCCGAGGATCCGCCGGAGGGCTACGACACGTCACGACCCGCCGAGCACGTGGGGCTCGCCAACCTCGCCGAGCGCCTGCACGCCGAGCGGCCCACGCGCCGCGCCCTGGTCGTGGGATGCGGTGTCGGTCGCGCCGTCTTCGACCTCTGCGAGCGCTTCGACGCGGTGCTCGGCATCGATCGCAGCATCGCCTGCGTCCGTCGTGCCCGGAACGTGGCAGTGACCGTGGAGCACTTCTTCCTGCCCGCCCCCAAGGGCAGTGGGCTGAAGGAGATCCCGCTCGACCTCGGGCGTCTCCCACGCGCGGGCGCAGACTTCGCCGTGGCCGACGCCGAGGCGCTGCCCTTCCACGACGGCGCCCTGGATCTGGTCGTGCTGCGTGCGGGGGACCTGATGGGGGCCTGGCGCGACCCCACCGCCGCGCGTGCCGAGGCCGAGCGTGTGCTCGCCCCCGGCGGGACCCTGATCTGGCACGACGACCTGGCGAGCGGGGATCGTGCCTCGGCCGCGGGTTCCGTAGGCGTCGAGGGGCGCTGGCACGCGGCGAGGGCGCCGTGAAGGCGCAGTCGCGCGCCCTTCGTCGTCCGCTCCTGCACGCGGCCACCGGTTTCTTCGCCCTCGCCCTGGGCCTGCTGCCCGCGCCGTGGCATCTGGTCGCCGCCGGCCTGGGCGTCGTCGCCGGCTGGGTCGTCTTCCCGCTCACGGGGCTGGATGCCAGGCTGCGCCGGCCTGGGGAGCGCTATCTCGCCGGCCTGCGCACGTACCCCTTGGCGGTGCTGCTGCTGGTGCTCCTACTCCCGCGCGCCGAGGCGGCGGCGGCCTGGGGGGTGCTCGCCTTTGGCGATGCCGCCGCGGCCCTGGTGGGGCAGCGCGTGCCCGCCGCGACCGTCTTCGGCAGCCGCAAGGCCACGTGGTCAGGCTCCGCGGCCTACCTCCTGGTGGGGGGGCTGGCCGCGTGGGGACTGTCCGCGGGCGCTGCTGCGTTGGCCTTGGGCACGGGCTGGGTCACACTCGAGGTCGTGCCGCCGGTCTTGGCCTGCTTCGCAGCAGCCGGAGCGGCGGCGCTCGTCGATCTCGTGCCCCTACCCCCTGACGACAATCTCCCGGCAGCGGCTGCGGCGGGGGCCGTCCTCCATGTCTTGAGGGTCCTGACGTGACAACCATCCGCCTGCCTCTCGCGCTCGTCATCACGCTCGTCGCCCTGCTCGGGACCTCCGGCCTCTCCGCCGATCCCGGGCCGGCGCTGACCCCGCCGTCGGCGACCGGCGTGGCACTCGACGGCCGGCTGGACGAGGCCGCGTGGAAGAGCGCAGCGCGGCTGCCCGTCGCCGCCATCGAGGTGCCGACGCCCGACGGCAAGCAGCAGATCGCCCCCGACGTCCGTGCGCTCTCGGTGGATGGCCGCCTCGTGATCGGCGTGCAGATGGCCGAGGATCCGGGCACGTCCATCGGTCTGCGTCTGATGTGCGCGCCCGAGGGCACGAAGAGCGCGGGCGACGCCGTGTCGATCGACTTCCGTCCTCTCGAACTGCGTGCGCCGCGCATCCATGTGCTCGGACCCAAGGGCGTCGGCCGGGCGCACTACCGCGTCGACGGCGCGGCGGACTGGCAGCGCGCAGGCGCCTGGAGCCTCGAGGCGGGCGTGCCGTGGGCCGACCTGGCCGCAGCCAAGGACCAGGCGCTGCGGCTTGCCGTCGTCGTCTACACGCGCACCCCCAACGTGCTCGGGGCCTGGCCGGAAGGCGCCGTGTGGCGCGGACCGGCGCGGTGGAACGAGGTCGTCCCACCGCCGACGGGCTGGCTGCTGGACGTGCAGGTGGACACGCAGCGCATCGCCCGTGAGGACAAGGCCGACGCCGCGCGCATGGCGGCTTGGCTCACCTTCCAGAAGGGGGCCGCCTCGCCGATCCATCCGCGCCTTCCGCGCGCGGAGGTCCTGGAGCAGTTCGAGGCGCGGCTCGTAGCTCCCCTGCACGCGATCCTCGAGCTGCGGCCGGACCTCGAAGCGCCCGTGCGCTGCGTGCTGGGCGACGCCTATCAGCGCCTCGGCCTCTGGCAGCGTGCGGGCGATGAGTTCTTTGCCGTGGTGCGCACCGCGCCGGGTTGGCGTGCCGCGCAGTACGGCCTGCACCTGGGGGTCCTTGGTCGCCGAGCGGCCGAGGGAGAGCCGGGGGCGCCGAGCGACTACGCGGGGGCTTTCGCGCGGATCGCCGACGCCGCGGCGACGCGTGATCCGTCGCGTTGGCAGCGCGAGGGCGTGCGCCTCGGGCGCGCCCTGCTGCAGTACAAGCACGGCGAGTTCGCCGCTTCGACGCCCGTGCTGCAGGAGCTTGCGAAGCGCTATCCGGCCGACGCCTTCCTCGAGAGCCACGCGCAGTTCTCCGTGGCCGGCCGGCGTGCGGCGTACGAAGCAGCCAACCGCGCCAAGCGCGAAGGCCAGCTCGTGCGCCCGAAGGCCGAGATCACTACCACGCGCGGCGTGTTCGTCATCGAGCTGTTCCCCGACGAGGCGCAGAACACGGTCAAGAACTTCGTGTACCTCGCGCAGAAGAAGTTCTACGACGGCCTTGCCTTCCACCGTACGGAGCCGTTCTTCCTCGTGCAGACGGGGGATCCGAACTCCAGGGAGGGGGCCGCGGCGCCCGGGGAGGTCGGGACGGGGACGCCCGGCTACGCCATTCGCTCGGAGCGCAACAAGCGACGGATGCTGCGCGGTGCCGTCGTGATGGCGAGCGCAGGCAAGGACAGCGAGGGCTCGCAGTTCTACGTGCTCACGGGTACGGCCATGCACCTCCAGGGCGAGCAGGCGATCTTCGGCCGCGTGCTCACAGGGCAGGACGTGGTGGACGGCCTGCGCAAGGGCGACCGGATCGTCCGCATCACACTGAGCGATCTCGACGCCAAGGCGCGCTACGTGCCGCTCACCGCCGAAGGCCGGGAGCCGAAGTAGGGGCGCGTAGGGGCGCCCCAAGGCCCTGAGCTTGTCGAAGGGCCGCGTGCGCGCCCGTCCGTGGCGGACTCCTGGTGCGCCGTCCCCAACGATCGAGCGCCCAACCCCGGGACCGGGCACGGCCACCTCCATGGGCTGAGGGGGAAAGTCCTTCCGGTGGACCCCGACTCCGGGGTCCAATCGCGCCCCCTTGTTGGAGGGCCGCGGCCCCATGACCTACAGCAGTCGTGAAGCCAGCCGCTACTACGGCATCGATGCCTGGGGCAACGGCTACTTCAGCATCAACCGCCGCGGCCACCTGTCCGTGCACCCGCTGCGCGACGAGCGCCAGGTCGATCTGCACGCGCTGCTGCCGAACCTGCAGCGGCGCAAGCTGCGCTGCCCGCTGCTGCTGCGCTTCCCGCAGATCCTGCGCAGTCGCCTGGATGAGATCTTCGACGCCTTCCAGCGTGCCATTGATGAGTTCGAGTATCCGGGCGCCTACCGCGGGGTGTTCCCGATCAAGGTGAACCAGAACGCCGACGTCGTCGCCGGTCTGGTGAAGGCCGGCCGACGTCGCGGCTTCGGCCTGGAGGCGGGCAGCAAGGCGGAGCTCGCGGTCGCCCTGACACATCGCCTGCACGACGACGCGATCGTCGTGTGCAACGGCTACAAGGACGCAGACTACGTGCGGCTCGCGCTGCGCGGCACCCAGCTCGGTCGCAAGGTCGTCATCATCGTCGAGAAGCCCCAAGAGGCGGAGCTGATCGCGCGCGTGGCCAAGCGACTGAAGGTGAAGCCGTGGATCGGCGTACGGATCCGCTTGCACAGCAAGAGCAGCGGGAAGTGGACGGGGTCCAGCGGTGCCGGCTCCAAGTTCGGGCTCACGACGCAGGAGCTGCTCGACACCGTCTCGACGCTCGACGAGCACGGCCTGCTCGACGGCTTCTGTCTCCTGCACTTCCACGTCGGCAGTCAGATCACCGAGATCCGCAGCATCAAGGCTGCGGTGAAGGAGGGCGCGCGCGTCTACGCCAAGCTGCGCGCCAGCGGCTGCCCGGTCGAGTACCTCGACGTCGGCGGCGGCCTCGGGGTCGACTACGACGGAAGCAAGACGTCGTACGAAGCCAGCATGAACTACTCCGTGCGCGAGTATGCGAATGACGTCGTCTACATCGTGCAGGAGATCTGCGACGCGGAGGACGTGCCGGTTCCCACACTCGTTTCCGAGTCCGGGCGCGCCCTGACCGCCTATCACGCCCTGCTCATCAGCGAGGTGGGGGGGCAGAACCAGAACGAGAACGGCGCGAGTCTCGCGCTGCCCGAGGACGCCCACGACTCCTTGCGCGAGCTCTACGAGATCCGCGACGAGATGACGCGGAAGAACCACCGCGAGTACTTCCACGACGCGCAGGCGCGCTACGACGAGCTGCACGCGCAGTTCGATCTCGGCTATCTCTCACTCCGCGACCGCGCCCTGGCCGAGCGCCTGATGCGCGATCTCCGCCGCCGGGCGCTTGCGTATGCCAAGGACGCGCGCCACCTGCCCGACGAGTTCCAGCGGCTGGAGCGTCGTCTGATCACGAAGTACATCGCCAACTTCAGCGTCTTCCAATCGCTGCCCGATCACTGGGCGCTCGATCAGCTGTTCCCGGTGGTCCCGATCCACAGGCTGAACGAGCGTCCGACCGTGCAGGCGACGCTCTGCGACGTGACGTGCGACTCCTTTGGTGAGATCGACCGCTTCGTGGACATCAGCGACCGCAGGACGAGCCTGGCGCTGCACACGCTGGAGGATGGCAAGCCGTACCACGTGGCCATCACGCTGTTGGGCGCCTATCAGGATGTGCTGGGGGACTATCACAACCTGTTTGGCCGCGTCGACGAGGCGCACGTGCACGTGGACAAGAACGGCAAGGCGCGCATCGCGAAGGCGGTGCGAGGCGACGAGGCCCACGAGGTGCTCGAGTTGTTCGGCTACGCGCCGGAGACGATGCTGGACAGGGTTCGCGAGCAGGTCGCGGAACGTGTGGCGGCGGGCCGGCTGGGGAAGAGGGCCGGCGAGCGGGTGCTCAAGGAGTACGAGTCGAGCTTGGATGGCTACACGTACTTGAACTTCGGGTAGCACAACCGCTCGAACGCTGGGCGCTACGGGATCCTGTCGCGGCCTCTCGCCGGCCCCCCGCCCGTGAACGTAAACGTTTGCGTCACCGTTACCGACGTACCCGTAGCCCGTACCCGTCTCCCGGATTCCTTGAGCACCACGCCCCCTCATGTGACCAAGCGCCGCCCCAGGCGATGGGGGATGCCCCCGCGGAGGAAGTCACATGTCCGAGTTCGATCACGAGAAGCTCGATGTCTATCAAGCTGGCATGCAGTTCATTCTCTGCTGCGAGGAGATCCTGACCTCCGTCCCACGGGGCCGGTCCTACCTGCGCGACCAGCTGCGCCGCGCTGCGTTGTCCGTGGTGAACAACGTTGCCGAAGGTGCCGGCGAGTTCGCGCCGGTCGAGAAGCGGCGCTTCTATCGCATGAGCCGTAGGTCGGCGACCGAGTGCGCGGCGACATTGGACGTCTGCCGCCGCCTGGGCTGGGTCCCGGACGACCTGAATGGCAAGGCCCGCAGCTTGCTCATCCGAGTGGTGGAGATGCTGACGAAGTTGGTGCAGGCGCGGGAGCGCTGAAGAGCAGCATCCGATCCGACTACGTCGGCGCGGAGGCAGCCGAAGAGCGGGCGACGGGGGCGTGTCCCGTTCACGTCGGTAACGGGCACGCAGACGTTCACGTTTACGGGGACTGACGAGGCGACTGCCCGGTTCCGGAGATTAGGGGCGGGCCACGGGGACGTGTTCCGTTCACGTCGGTAACGGGCTCGCAAACGTTTACGTTCACGGGGTCTGACGTCCCGACTACGTCGGTTCGTCAGGGATGCTCAGGAGGTGACCCATCTTCTCCACCTTCGTGCGGAGGTAGTGGGCGTTGCTCGGGTTCGGGACGGTCTCCAGCGGCACGCGGTCCACGATCTCCAAGCCGTAGCCCTTCAGGGCGCGGAACTTGACCGGATTGTTCGTCAGCAGCTTCATCCTGCGCACGCCGAGATCGTGCAGGATCTGGGCACCCACGCCGTAGTCGCGATGGTCCGCCTTGAATCCAAGCTTCAGGTTCGCTTCGACCGTGTCCAGGCCCTGGTCCTGCAGCGCGTAGGCCTTGATCTTGTTGGTCAGGCCGATGCCGCGACCTTCCTGACGCATGTACAGGATGACACCACGGCCCTCCTTCGCGATCTTCCGCTGCGCCGCGCGCAGCTGGTCACCGCAGTCGCAGCGTGACGAGTGGAAGAGGTCGCCCGTCAGGCACTCGCTGTGCGCACGCACGAGCACCGGCTCGTCGATCGGCTCGTTCGGCGCATCCGGGTTCGGCGGGACGATGCCCATGCTCAGCGCGAGGTGCGGCTCCGGATCGGCCTTCGCCTGATAGACGTGGATGTCGAAGGCGCCGACATCCGTGGGGAGCTTCGCCGTCGCTTCCAGCGTGATGAGGCGCTCCTTGTGCCGCCGCCACTCGATGACGTCGCGCACGGTGCAGATCTTCAGGCCGTGCTCTTCCGCGAACACCTCGAGGTCGGGCAGGCGCATCATCGTGCCGTCCGGCTTCATCAGCTCGCTGATGAGGCCGATGTCCTGCAAGCCGGCGAGCCGGCACAGGTCGACCGAGCCCTCCGTCTGTCCACTGCGGCGCAGCACGCCGTGCTCGGCCGCCCGGATCGGGTAGATGTGGCCGGGGCGCGCGAGGTCGGCGGCCTGCGTCTCGGGATTGGCGAGCGTCCGGATCGTCGTGGCACGGTCCGCCGCGCTCACGCCCGTGGTCACGCCGCGCATCGCTTCGACGCTGACGGTGAACTGCGTGCCGAACTTCGAGTTGTTGCTGCCCGTGCTCACCTGCAACGGAAGCTCGAGCTCGTCGGCGCGCTCGGCAGGCATCGTCACGCACAGGATCCCGCTCGTGTAGCGCAGCATGAACGCGACGTCCTCGTCACGCACCATCTCTGCGGGCATCACGAGGTCGCCTTCGTTCTCGCGGTCCGGGTCGTCGACCAGGATCACGAAACGGCCGGCACGCAACTCTTCGAATATCTCGGGCAGGGGTGAAAACGGCATGGCGAGAGGATACGCCGATCGGGGGCTTGCGACCTTCCCCGGACGGGGAGCGGGCGCCCGGCGTGCTTACGCCGGGCTACCATGGTCCCGTGTTGCGCACCGTCTTGCTGACCGCGGTCCTGCTCCCGTGGGCAGCCTCCGCCGCAGGCGCCGAGACCGTGCGCCTGCGCTCCGGCAAGAGCCTGGACGTGGACGCCGTGCACGTGCTCGAGGACCGCATCCGCATCACCATCTTCAAGGGCGGCGGCACGGCCAAGGTCGACCTGCGCTTCGCCCTGCTGGACGCCTCCGATCTCCTGCGCCTCCTCGATCGCCACACCGACGCGCAGGATGGGGCGCTCCGCCTGCGCAGCGCGCAGGTCGCCCTGGAGCGCGGGCTGCGCCACGAGGCCGCCCAGCGCTTCCGGGAGGCGGCACGTCTCGACGCCGCGCTCGAGCAGGCACGTGACGCCGGGCTCGCCCGCATCGCTGCCCTCGAGGCCGCCGCCGGCTTGGCCGAACTCGAGGCGCAGTTACGCGGCGGCGCGGATCCGCACGGCGCCATGGCGTTGGCAGCCGCGCTGCAGGGCGGTCCGGTGGGACCGTTCCTCTCGCCGCGGCAGCGGCTGCGCGTGGAGACGCTCGCCGCACTTGCACGGCGTCTCTTCAAGCGCGATCAGCGGCGCGCGGCGCGAGCACTGCTCGCCCTGCCTGCCGCGGACTCGCTTCCCGCGGTGGCCGCCCCCGGCGCAGCCGGGGACGACCCGCTCGCCGCCCGCCTGCGTGCGCTCGAGGCGAAGGCGGTTGCCGCGCGTGAGGCCGCGGCCGATCCGCTGCTTGCCGACGAGCGCGTCCTGCGCCATCTGGATGTCGCTGCCACCGCGCTGCTTGATGCACGTCGCGCGCTTCGGGATGCCCCTGCCGAGCAACTCGGCAACTTGTTGCCGGTGGGCGCGCGTCTCAGCCGTCTGCTCGTCGCAACCTACCTCGATCAGGCGGACCTCTTCCGCCTGCGGGGGCAGTGGGGCGCTGCCCGTGCGCGCGTGCGCGCGGTGCTCATCCTCGATCCGGGCAACGAGGATGCGTGGTCCCAGCGCACGCTGATCGAGCGCGACCTGCTCCGCGAGACCACACCCGTGGCGGGCTCCGGCCGCGGCTTCGAGAGCTACTACTACAGTCCGTCGCCCTTCCTGCGGACGTACGGATTCCGTCCTGTGCCGCTCGGTCTCGGCCATCACCAGGCGCGCGGCGGCTTCCACGTGCACTACGGCCGCGCCTCCCACGGGCGGACCCAGCGGGCCGTGGGGCGCCGGCGGTAGCTGGGCGACGGCCGACAGATGCAGCGCCCGAACCTGCTGCGGCGGCCGTATGATGGCCGCCGGGTTCGGATGCGAAGGGTGTAGGCATGGCTACCGAAGCACGGTCCGCGGTGCGTGCGGCGCGCAGGAGCGACCTCCAGGCCCTGGCCGATCTGCGCATGCGCTTCCTCGGCGAGGTGGCTCACGCCGAGCCCCGGCTACGTCTGCTGGCCGACGCCCGTGCCCGCACCGAGCAGACGCTGCCCGTCTGGATGGGACAGGACGACCGCATCCTGATCGTGGCGGAGGGCGAGGCCTCGGGGGAGGACGACGCGGCCGCCCCGATCGTCGGCTACGCCATGGGCCTCTTCAGCACCGTGCCGCCCGTCCTGCGGCACACACACGTCGGCGAGATCCTCGAGATCTATGTCCTGCCGGACGTCCGCGGCAAGGGACTCGCCGGCGCGCTGCTCGACGTTCTCACCGAGGCCCTCACCGGGCGCGGTGCCGAGGTCCTGCGGGCCGCAGCGCCCATCGCCGGCAACGCCGACGTCGCGCGGATCGAGCGCGCCGGCTACCAACCGCTCCAGTATGTGCTCGAGCGCCGGCTCGACACGGTCTGAGTCACGGAGGAGGACGACGACGTGGAAGGGGTCCCGATCCGAAACGCGCGCCGCGGCGACATCCCGAGCCTGCTGCTGCTCTGGAACGCCATGATGAAGGAGATCAGCGCGACCGATTCGCGCTTCGCCCTGCATGCGCGCGCCCAGGAGCATCAGACGGCGCAGTTCCAGCGCTGGCTCCAGGACGAGAAGCACTTGATCGTCGTTGCGGAGGAGGGCGGCCGGCTGATCACCGGCTTCGCAATCGCCAGCGTCACCGCCGGCAACGGCTGGCAGATTCCCGTGCGCGTCGGCCGCATCTCTGACATCTACGTCGCAGCGCCGCGTCGTCGCCAGGGCGTCGCGCGCCGGTTGACCGGACGACTCCTCGACCTGCTGTACGAGACGGGCGTCGGGACGGTGCGGCTCTCGGTCGCGGTCGGCAACGACGGGGCGCACGCCTTCTGGCGCTCCATGGGCTGGGACGACCTCGAAGTCGTCCTGCAGAAGGGCGTCGAGCCGGGGCAGGAGACCGCGCCCGGCGCGTGAGGTCGCGCTTCGCACGTGCGTTCCTCTTGGCTGCTGGCTCGTGACGGCGCCGATCGGTAGACTCCTGCATCGCTCGGGGAGCACGCAGGAGGGACCGCATGGCAGAACAGCGCGAACGCTGGAACAGCCGCACGGCATTCATCATGGCCGCCGTGGGCAGCGCGATCGGTCTCGGCAACGTCTGGCGCTTCCCCGGGACGTGCTTCAACAACGGCGGCGGCGCGTTCTTCATCCCCTACTTCATCGCGCTGCTGACCGCGGGCATCCCGCTGATGATCGTCGAGTACGGCATCGGCTCGCGCTTCCAGGGCTCGGCTGCGAAGGCCTACAAGGGCCTGGGCAAGAAGTACGAGTGGGTTGGTTGGTGGGCCGTGCTGGTGGGCCTGGGCATCTCGTTCTACTACTGCGTGATCCTGGCGTGGTCGTGGGATTACTGCATCGCGTGCTTCCAGGGCATATTCACCGGCGACCTGCCCTGGCAGGCCGGCCAAGCCGGGGAGTACTTCAAGAACGAGGTGACCCAGCGTTCCGAAGATGCGCTGACTCCAGGTGGCATCGTCTGGTCGGCCGTCGCCGGGCTCGCGGCCACGTGGATCGTCGTCTACCTGTCGATCGTGAAGGGGGTCCTGCGCGTCGGCAAGATCGTGATGATCACGGTGCCGCTGCCGCTCGTGCTGCTGCTGATCCTCGCCATCCGCGGGCTGACCCTGCCGGGTGCGATGGACGGCCTCTCCTACTATCTCGCGCCGGAGTGGAGCAAGCTCGCCGATCCCCAGACGTGGGTCGCCGCGTACGGCCAGGTGTTCTTCTCGCTATCGGTTGGCTGGGGCATCCTCATCGCCTACGCGTCCTACCGCCCCAAGGACAGTGACGTCGTCAACAACGCCTACATCACGTCGTTCGCCAACTGCGGCTTCAGCTTCCTCGCGGGCTTCGCCGTCTTCAGCACGATGGGCTACCTCGGCGTCGCGATGAACACGCCCATCGGCGACATCCAGATGAGCGGGTTCAGCCTCGCGTTCACCAGCTATCCGACGGCGATCGAGAACTTCCAGATGAACGGCCACCTGCAGGCCGCACTGGGGCTCGGCTTCTTCGTCATGCTGCTGACGCTGGGTGTGGATAGCGCGTTCTCGATCGTCGAGGCCGTCGCCACGGCGATGCACGACAAGTTCAAGATGAACCGCGAGAAGCTTACGAGGCTCCTGTGCGTCGGCGGCTTCGCCATGGGCCTGGTCTTCTGCTTCCAGGCCGGGCTGTACTGGCTCGACATCACGGACAAGTACCTGACGGACTATGGCCTCACCGTCGTGGCGCTGGTGCAAGCCGTGCTCGTCGGCTGGGTGATCGGAAGCAAGAAGCTCAGACGTCTGATGGACGACGTGAACGAACGCTCCGAGCTCAGCATCGGCACGTTCTGGTGGGTCTGCGTGAAGTTCATCACGCCCCTCGTGCTGATCGTGATCCTCGTACTGGCCTTCCTAGACCTCCTGAAGAACGGCTACGGCGACTACCCGAGGTTGGCTCTCGTCGTTGCCGGTGTGGTGCCGGCCGTGGTGGTCTTCCTGGTCTCGTTCCTCTTGCAGAGCATGAAGGGAGCCGGCGATGTCGATGACTAGGTTGGTTGCTGCCTGCCTCGCCTGTGTCCTCCTGGTCCTGTCCGCAGTGCCCTGCGCCGCGGACGAGGCGGAGAAGAAGACGCCTGCCGAGCTGCTGGATCAGCTCGAGAGCGCTCTGGCTGCGGACGAGGTCACGGACGCCACGTGGAAGTCGTACGCTGCGGCGCACGGTGCCGTGGCGAAGCTGGCCAAGGCGCGCAAGAGCAAGGCCCGCGAGGAGGGGCTGGACGAGCCGCTGCCGAAGGACGGTCAGGAACTGCGCTTCGAGGCCCTGGCGCGCCAGGCCGCACCCAAGATGGAGGCGTCGACGGCGAAGCTGATCGCGGCCCTCGAAGACGCCGTCCGTGACCCCAAGTCCTCGTGGAAGTCGCGCTGGGATGCCTACCGAGCCGCGCAGAGCGCGTTGGGCAAGGCCCAGAAGGCTCGTCCCAAGGCGGCGGATGGGAAGGGGCCTACGTCCGATTGGTATGCCGAGATCCGGCCCCTGGTGGCCGACGCTGTGCGCCGCGAGGAACTCCCCGTCTCGGGCTGGCTGATGGCCTTCTTCGGCGCCTCCCTCATGTGGGGGGGGCTGGCTTTCTGCATCGGCGTCGCGCGCAAGAAGGGCAACTCAGGCGGCAAGGGCGCTGACTAGGGTTCGGGCCTGAGGGTGGGTGCCGGATCCTCGACGCCCGCTTCCCGGAAGCCCTTCGAGCGGAGGCGGCAGGCATCGCAGCGGCCGCAGTGCAGCCAGCGGTCCTCGCACTCGAGCGGGTCGTAGCACGAGAGCGTGTGGTGGAACGGCACGCCGAGCTCACATCCCCGCCTGGCGATGTCCGCCTTGCTCATCTCCAGCAGCGGCGCCAGGATCTGCACCGGCTTGCCCTCGGCGCCCTGCTTCGTTCCCGTGGCGGCGACGCGGGCGAAGGCCTTCAGGAACTCCGGCCGGCAGTCGGGGTAGCCGGAGTAGTCGAGCGCGTTCACGCCGAGCACGACCGCGCCTGCGTCGCACGTCTCGGCTGCGGCCAGGGCGAGCG
Source organism: Planctomycetota bacterium (assembly GCA_024639415.1). Taxonomy (GTDB): domain Bacteria; phylum Planctomycetota; class PLA2; order PLA2; family JAEUHO01; genus JAHEIK01. Next base: position 1,180 of record JAHEIK010000006.1, on the reverse strand, counting down.
CGAGGAAGACCGTGTTGCGCGCCGGCACGTAGGTGACCGGGATGCCGCGACCGATCAGCTCGTGCGAGCGGTCCTTGGGCACGTCGATGTCGTCCGTGAGGGCGCTCCCGCCGAGGGCGCGCAGGTCCACCGAGACCGTCCGGAAGCTCGCGGCGCCGAGCGCGCCGGCCACCTGCCGGGCACTGTCGAGCTCCGCGCGAGCGCGCTGCCCGTAGTCGACGGCGAGCGCCTCGAGCGTCCAGCCGTCGTGCTTCGCGATCGCCGCGGCGGTCGCGGAATCCATGCCGCCGGAGAGCAGCACGACGGCGCGCTTCTTTTCTTCGGATTCCATGGCCACATTGAACGTTGCAGAACGAGACAGCGCTGCCGCAATCCGAGACGCTCTGCAGGGAGGCGCCCGAGAGCCCAGACAATGGGGCCCGGCGCGCGTGCCGACGGTGCAGACGCGCGACGTGGATCGTCCAGATCATTGGACGCGGTTTGTCTCACGATGGCGCTTCAAACCCTTGATGAGGGCGGCCGATAGGTGCGGGCCGACAGTCGTCGGCTCCGGCGGTTGGTTGATCCGCCGTCGGATGTCCAAGTTGAGGTTTTGCCCTGTCAACCCAATACCTTCCACCACATCCCTAATCTCACAAGTCCCCTCGGCTTGGACTCCGGCCCCATCGAGCATCCCTTGGCTCGATGGGGCCACCTTTGTTTTTGGGCGCGTGGATGTCGGTCGGCGCGGTGTCGTCACGAGACTCGCGTGGACAGACCACGCCACGTCTCGCGCCTCCTAGCGCCGCCTCGACCCCACGCACCCAAACGCGGTGGGAAGGTGCGTCGACATCACGTGCGGATCACCTGACCCGCCGCGCCGACCTGTTGCGCGATTACGTCAGGCTCCGAACCCTCGAGGAAGGCGTTGGAGAGGATGAGGAGTTCGGGCGAGCCACTACGAGCGGGGCTCGCGAGGCGCAGCACGTGGTCGCAGGAGCGCAGCAGGTCACGTAGGTCGGAGGGGGAGACGGGGCGCGGCGTGATGTCGAAGTCCGCGAGGCCGGCAAGGTTGCGGGCAAGCTCGTCCGGGAGGTCGTCGGCGGCGCTCAAGAGGCCGCGGCCCGGGCCTACCTCGAGCAGGTCGAGCCTGCCGCCACCCGCGACCACGCCGACGCACAGGCGCACGAACTCCTCCAGC
>JAHEIK010000177.1 GCA_024639415.1 Planctomycetota bacterium | reverse complement strand
GTGCAGGGCACGGGCCTGCTCGTGGCGTGTGCGCTGGACCCCGAGCGCTTCCTCTCGCACGGCGACAACAGCACCGAGGAGTACCTGCGCACGAAGGGCTTCGGCGTGATCCACGGCGGCAAGAACGCGCTGCGCTACACGCCGCACTTCGCCGTGTCCTCCGAGGAACTGGAGCTGATCGTCGAGGGCATCCGCGACGCGATCCTCAACGGACCGCGCAAGTAGTCGTCACGCGGGGGCGTCGTCACCCGGCAGCATGCGCACCACGTGCTTGGCGCCGTAGAGGAACATGCCCGACCGGACACGACGCGCGCGCGTCGTGAAGAGGGCCGGGTTGCCGCCGTCGCGCCGCCCGTAGACGCCGTTGTCCATCCAGTGGAAGGTCGCACGCTGCGCCGCACGACCGCGCTTCACGCGCTCGGCCCGGTAGAGCGCGGTGTAGTGCCACTGCCCGAACGGACGTCCCGTGTACATACGCAAGACGACTGGCAGATCGCTCTCAGCGAGGCGCTCGAGAACCGTCACGTACCGGAAGCACGCACGCCCGGCGAGTCCGAGTTCGCCCTCGGTCTCACGCAGCAACACCTCGTGCAGCCCGCTCCGGAAGAAGGGCGGCTTGCCCAGCATCATGCGCGGCCCATCCGGGAAGAGGCGCTTGTCCGTGAGCCGCCTCGCCGCGTCGTAGGCGCGGCCCCGGTGCTCGTTCCACACCGCGGCGACCCACCCCACGACGGCGGGCCCGCAGTACAGCGTTCCTTGGGTCGACAGACCGGCGATCGCACGCGCGAGGTCCCGCGCACGCGGGGTGTCCCACAGCGGCGCCGTGGCCGTACTGGCCGTCTCCTCTGCCAACCGGGAGCTACCGCCTGCGCCTCATCAAGAACACCGAGAGGTTCAGCAACACGAGCACCACCAAGCCCACGATGATCAGGGTCTTGGAGCCGCCCGCGCTCGGTTCCGCCGGGGCGGCCGGCTCATCCGGAGGAGCGACGCCGTAGTACTTCTCGTCGAACTTCGTCTCGGGGTTCTCACCACGCTCGATCCAGCGCTGCTCGTCAGCGAGCACCTGCGCGTACCAGGCCTCCGCAGCTTCGAGTTCCTCACGCAGGGTCTGCTCGACCTGCTGCACCGTGAGGGTCTCTGTCGTGCCCCCGTGCACGGTCTGCATGTCCAGGCTCGCGGTAGCGCGCGCGCGGTAGGCGGCACGCACGCCGCCCTGGGTCTCGAGGGCCGCCTTGAGATACGCGCGGCAGGCCAGGCGCTTGCCCCCCTCACCCTTGCCTGCCAGCAGGAGATCCCCGAGGGCCTCGAGCAACACGGGCGAGTCGTGGTGGCCGAAGCGCATCATGCCCAGCACGCCCTTGAGCGCCGCGGCCATCTCGATGGCCCACGGGTCTTCGCCCTCCACGGGTTCCTTCTCCATGACCTTGCGACGCTCCAAGACGAAGTCCGCGAAGCCCTCGTGCCCCCGGTTCCTGCCTTCGGTCCGCCGCATGGGCAGCACGAGCTCGCCGTCCTCGCGCTTCGTCAGCACGTACTCGACCAGCAGCTTCTGGTAGATCTCGCGCCCGAAGTGCGCCTCCGGGTTGATCTGGATCGCACGGCCGATGTGCACGAGACCCTGCTCGTAGTCGCCCGCGTGGATGTAGAAGGTGCCGAGGTTCGCCTCCGTCTCGTAGAGGCCGGCCCGCAGCTTGGCCTTCGCGAGCATGATCTCGATCGCCTTGCGTGACTCCCCTACCTTGTCGTACGCCACGGCCAGGTCGTCGTGGAGCGCCAGGTCCTCCGGCGTCTTCGCGAGGCGCGCGGTGCGGTCCTCGATACGCCAGCGGTAGAAGGCCTCGCCGTGGCGCAGGAACCTGCCCGTGATCAACTCCAGCGCATCGGGGAACTGGCGTCGCTCCATCTGCAGCGTGTCGTAGTCCCACAGGCACGCGAGCGCCGGGGACGCGGCGAGCCCGAGGACGGCGGCGAGCGCGAGGACGGGGAACGGTCGGCGCATGGGGCCTCCTTGCAGGGCCCGCTACCGTACCGGAGGCACGCGCGCTTGCTCAGAGGGCGTCGGGATCCGGCTGGATCGTCTGGCGCTCGACCTTCTCGAGCGCCTCCTCGACCAGCGCGTCCCAGTCGAGGCCCGCTTCCATCTCGGTGAGTTCCTCGACGGTCGACTTCACGGCCGGGTGCTTGGCTACGAGGAACGAGCAGCAGTCGTCATGCGGCCGGATCGAGATGTCGTACGTCCCGATCTGCCGGGCGCGGTCGATGATCTCGACCTTGTCGCTCCCGACGAGCGGCGCGTACACGGGCATGTCGGCTTGTGCGTGGACCGTGAACAGGTTCTCGGCCGTCTGGCTCGCCACCTGGCCGAGACTGTCGCCCGTGACGTAGCCCAGCGCGCGCTCGATGCGCGCGAGGCGCGCCGCAATGCGGAACATCGCGCGCCGGTAGACGATCATCCGGTGGCTGCTCGGCACCGTGCCCACGATGGCGCGCTGGCACGACTCGAAGGGCACGACCAGCAAAGGGAACGTGCCGCTCGACCACGCCAGGACGCCTGCGAGATCCTCGATCTTCTCGAGCACGGCGCGGCCTTGCAGCGAGCGGTTGTGGAAGTGCACGCCGCTCACCCGCGCTCCGCGCCGGATCATCTTCCACGCAGCGACGGGCGAGTCGAGCCCGCCCGACAGGAAGGCCAGCAGGCGCGTCGTGCTACCCACGGGCAAGCCACCGGGCCCAGGCAGCGTGCCGGCGGAGATGAACGCGCTGCCGGGCACGACCTCCACCCGCACGGTTACCTCGGGCTTGTGCACGTCGACGCCGCGTCCGGAGGCCGCGGCGCAAGCGCCGCCGACCGCACGCGCGATGTCGATGGAGGTGCCGGGGAACCTCTTGTCCGCCCGACGCACTTCGACCTTGAAGACGCCCGGGGGCGTAGCGGCGAGCTGCTCTACGGCCGCCGCCTTCATGGCTTCCAAGTCCGCAGCCACGCACACGGCGAACGCCGCATTGGCGACCCCCGGCACACGTAGCACCGCGCGCAAGCCCCGCACCGGGTCGGCGCCCTCGCGCGGGGACACGACCAAGCGGTTGTTCTCGGTGCGCACGCCCGCGTCCACGCCGGCGCTGGTCAGCGCCTGGCGCAGACGATCGGCGAGTCGCCGCGTGAAGCGGGCGCGGTTGCCGCCCTTGAGGGCGATCTCGGCGTAGTGGACGATGATGACGCGCTGCATGGCGGTCGGATTCAACCTGCGGGACGCTCGATGGCGAAGAGGCGATGCGGGAGACCGGCGTACTCCATGTCCTTCTCGGCGGCCATGCCGAGTTTCTCGACGATGCGCAGGGAGCGCGGGTTCTCGAGCGCCACGATGGCGTAGACGCGCTCCAGGGCGCCCTCGGCGAAGGCCCGCTCCAGCACGGCCCGAGCCGCCTCGGTCGCATAGCCCTGGCCCCAGGCATGGCGCCGGAAGTGCCAGCCGATCTCGATGCCGGGTGCGAACGGCGCCTGCTGCAGCAGGACGTCACCGATGATCTCGTCCTCGCCCTTGCGGCTTACGGCGAGCCAACCGATGCCGGCGGGCCACTCCCGTTCCTTGGCGATGAGTCGCTCGAGGCCGGCCCGGCTCTTCTCGAGGCTCTCGCTCGCGCCCCACCAGATCACCTCGGGATCCCCCCAGATGGCGTGCCAGGCCTCCGCATCCGAGGCACGGAACGGACGCAGGGCGAGGCGTTCGGTCTCGAGCGGAGTGTTCATGCCGAGCAGGCTAGCCTGCGCGCGCCGCGGCGAGGAGACGCTCCGCCTCTTCGATGGCGACGACATGCGGCGAACGTCCCTCTTCGTCGGCCCGCCCCAGGATCTCGAGCACGCGATCGCCGATGGCCAGCAGGCGCTGCTCAGCCAGGTCCGCCTGGCCTGCGGCGATCGAGCCGCCGACGATCACGGCACCCGCGTTCGCCACGATGTCGGGCACGTAGAGGATGCCCCGCGCGCGCAGGCGGTCGGCGTCCTCGTCGGTCGCCAGCGGGTTGTTCGCCGCGCCGCAGACGATGCGGCAGCGCAGACGTTCGATCGTCAGGCGATCCAGCACGCCACCGCCCGCGCAGGGTGCGAAGACGTCGCAGTCGGCGTCGTAGATCGTCTCGGGCGGCGCCACCTCGAAGCCCGGCAGCGGTCGGATGTCGCTGGCGATCACACGTACGCCGTCGGACGCGAGCAGGCGCGCCAGCGGCAGGCCCACGGCACCGAGTCCCTGGACCGCGACGGCCGTCGGCGTGCAGATGGCCGTCATCGCCGCGTACACGCCGCGCGCCGTGGCGGCGCCCAAGCCCTGCGTGCAGGCCAGCTGCGAGGTCGTACGCCGCAGGGCCGTCTCGTCGTCCGGACCGAAGCCGAAGTCGGGTCCGCAGTGGTAGCGCCCGCCCAAGGACTCGATGAACGCGCCGAGCGCTTCGACCGCCTCGGGCCTACCGCGCTTGGGACGCATGAGCACGGTCTTCGCGCCGCCGGCGGGCAGACCGTGCAGCGCGACCTTGCGCGACATCGCACGCGCGAGGTGGAGCGCGTCGTCCAGCGCCGCCTTCTCGCTGTCGTAGTCCTTGATGCGAATGCCGCCGAAGGCACGGCCCTCTACGAGGGCATGGATCGCGACGAAGGCGACGGCAGAGCCGCACGCGACGCGATAGACCTCGTCGTAGCCGGGGATGTCGAGTCGTTCCACGACCCGAGGCTAGCTCCGAGCGGCGACGACGGCCTGTTCGTGGTGCCGTGCTCCGTCCAAGATCCGGGCCTGGGCAGGATCCTGAGCTGCGGACGCACAAGCGTCCCGCTCCGGCGGCGCTCCAGGTGGAGCCGTGCCGTCGTCTCGGGACCGGCGCGCGCCGGCCGCCGCCCGGTGGCCTGGGCTCCAGCGCCACGTCGTCCTGGGGCAGGAGTTCCTGTTCGAAGCCGCGGAGGAGCGCATCAAGCTCGGCAACCAGATCGTCCATCGAGGCGTTCTACTCGCGGGCGGTCCGCAGCGTCGTCACGGGTATGCTGACCGACGTGCTGGCCGCCCTGGAACGACTCTTCACCGACGCCTTCGGCGCGCCCCCCCTCTCGCAGGCGGCGCTGGCCGGGGACGGCTCACGTCGCCGGATGATCCGTCTCACCGCAGAGAGTGGCGAGACGTACATCGGGGTCCTGGGCCCGGACCGGGACGAGAACCGCGCCTTCTTGAGCTACTCGCACACGTTCCGCGACCTCGGCCTGCCGGTGCCCCGCGTGCACGCGGCGGACGAAGAGGCGGGCGTCTACCTGCTGGACGACCTGGGCGACGTGACGCTCTACGACGCGCTCACGGCCGCGCGCGACAGTGACGGCAACCTCCCGGTTGAGATCCTCGACATCTACCGGCGCATCCTGGAACTGCTACCGCGCTTCCAGGTCGAGGGCGGTCGCGCGGTGGACTACTCCGTCGCCTATCCGCGGTCGCGCTACGACGCGCAGGCGATGCAGTGGGACCTCAACTACTTCAAGTACAACTTCCTCAAGCTGGCCCATGTGCCGTTCCACGAGGCGCGCCTCGAAGAGGACTTCGGCCGCCTGATCCGCTGGCTGAGCGGCCCGAGCGGGCGCCACTTCGTCTACCGCGATCTGCAGACGCGCAACGTCATGGTGATCCGCGGCGAGCCGTGGTTCATCGACTACCAGGGCGGACTGCAGGGTCCACTGCAGTACGACGTCGCCAAGCTCCTCTACGAAGGCAAGGCGGGCCTCGATCAGGCAACGCGCGACGAACTGCTCGACCACTACCTGACGTCGCTGGACGCCCACGTGCCCGTCCAGCGGGATCGCTTCCTGGCGCACTTCCGCGGCTTCGTCGTGCTGCGGATCCTGCAGGGCCTCGGCGCGTACGGCTACCTCGGCCTGTACGGCCGCAAGCCTCAGTTCCTCGCGCGCATCCCGCATGCCATCGCAGATCTCGAGGCCCTGATGGCCACCGGCTTGCTGCCGCTCGACGTGCCCGAGCTGCGGACGGTCTTCGAGCACCTCGTTGCAGACGACGCGCTCCGCACGGACCCGCGCACGAAGAGCACCGGGCTGACGGTGCGCGTGGGCAGCTTCAGCTACAAGCACGGGGTGCCGGAAGACCCGGGAGGGCATGGCGGCGGCTTCGCGTTCGACTGCCGCGCCCTGCCGAATCCGGGACGGATGGCGGAGTACGCCGGCCACAGCGGTCTCGAGGATCACGTCGTCACGTGGCTCGAGGAGCGCCCCGAGGTCGACGCCTACTTCGAGAGCACCCTCCGCTTGGTGCAGGCCCAGGTCGAGCGCTACCTCGTCCGCGGATTCGACTCGCTGCAGGTGCTGTTTGGCTGCACGGGTGGCCAGCACCGCTCCGTCTACATGGCCGAGCGCATGGCGAAGAGCCTGCGCGAGACGTTCCCCGACGCCGCCGTCGCCCTGGCCCACCACGAGACCTTGCACTGGCCCGCCACGGCCAGGCGCCCGGACGCCTCGCCGCTGGGTGGCGCGGCGCGCTGACGTGGACGCGTTCATTCTCGCTGCGGGGCACGGCACCCGCTTGCGCCCCCTGACCGACACGCTGCCCAAGTGCCTCGTGCGGGTTGGCGGCGTGCCGATGCTCGAGCGCACGGCCAGGCGCCTCACCGCCGCCGGCGCCGGGCGGCTCATCATCAACGTCTGCCCGTTCGCGGACGACATCGAGCGCTTCGTCGTCGCGCGCGGCGGCTTCGACGTCGACGTGCGCTTCAGCCGCGAGGAAGGCGAGCCCCTCGAGACAGGCGGCGGGCTGCTCGCCGCACGCCCGTACTTCCGCGCGAACGCGCCGTTCTTCATCCACAACGCCGATGTGTTCACGGACCTCGACCTGTCCGCGCTCTACGGCGCGCACGGTGACCGCAGGGCACTCGTCACGCTGGCCGTGATGGAGCGGCCGTCCTCGCGCGGCTTGCTGTTTGACGACCGCGGTCTCGTCGGCCGTGCCAACGATGATGCGGACGGCAACGTCTTGGTGCGCGAGCCTGTCGGCGAGGTCGTGCGCTTCGCCTTCGGCTGCGTGCATGTCGCGTCGCCGGAGTTGTTCGACGCCGTCACGGAACGCGGACGCTTCGGGATCTTCGAGACGTATCTGCGGCTGGCCGCCGAAGGCGCCGCCATCCTGCCCCACCGTGTGGACGGCTGCACCTGGGTCGACATCGGCAGCCCGCAGCAACTGGAGCGTGCCAACGCCTTGGCGGAGGGCTAGGCGGGCATCCAGCCCGCCCCTACCTGGAACGTCGGGGATGACTCGTGGAGTCGCGGGGGGGGGCCTGTAGGGGCGACTCCGGAGCGAGACACCCGCAGGGTGTCATCGCTCGGTGGTCGCCCTAGGGCATCCAAGCCCAGTCCGGACTTACCCCGTAGTGGTGGGCCGAAGTGCCCACCCGGAAGCGCGGTGGCCTGCGGGACTGCGGTTGTGTGTAGCGGTCGCATGGCGCGTGGGCTGGGGGCGCCTTGGCGTGTTCGCGCGGTCGAGCCGCGGGGGTGGCCACGGGGGCCACCCCTACGG
>JAHEIK010000176.1:5227-7568 GCA_024639415.1 Planctomycetota bacterium | reverse complement strand
CAACCAGGTCCCCGACCCCTTCCGGCTGCCCGTGCGGCTCCGGGATCTGGACGGCTTTCCGTACAAGGAGATCGGCGCGATCCTGGGCATCCCGGCGGGCACGGTGATGAGCCGCCTGCACCGCGGGAGGGAATACCTGCGGCGGGTTCTCGTTTCCCAGGCAGAGGCTGATTCCGGCACGAGAGAGGCCAAAGAGGCCGATTCCCAGGGGGATGCGCCCCCGGCAGAGCGAGACGCATGAGCGACCACTCCACACCCACCGCCTGGTACGACGACCCGCTGGAGGTCGATCGCTACCTGGAGGGCCAACTCGACGACCCGCTCGAGGAGGCAACGCTCGCAGCAAGGCGTGCGGACGTGGAGCGGGATGCTGCCCTGGCGAGGCGGCTGGAGCAGCGCTCGCGCTTCTTGGACGGACTGTCGGCGGCGGGTGCCCGCTGGCGGGACGGTCTGGAAGTGCCCGCGGGCCTCGAGAGCCGCGTGCGCTTCGCGCTGCGGCGCGACGGCGCTCCCGTCCGGGCGGCGAGCCCGTGGCGCTGGGCCGCGGCGGTGGCCGCCGTGCTCGTCGCCACACTCGGCATGAGCTTCCTCGGCGACCGGGGCGATGAGGCGGCTGCCATGCCGCCGGAGGTCATCCAGGCCGTGGACGCAGCCCGCACGCAGACCGGCAGCGCCGGCGGCTGCGACGTGGACGCCGCGAGCGGCCCGATGCAGTTCCCGCCCGTGAAGGACGGCTCGCTGCGCATCTGGCGCTGCAGCGAGGACCGCGGGCGGACGGTGGCCAAGCTCTACCGACCCGAGGATCTGCCTTCCATCGGCTACGCGGCGGTCGCCGACGAGTCCGTGGAGCGCGGACCCGATCTGGGCCAGACGGACCTGGGCGACATGGTGGTCTACGACATCGCCTACGGGCGCCGCAGGCACTACCTCGCCGTCACGAAGGTCTGGCTCCGGGAGATGGAGCACCGCCATCCCGGCAGGGCCAGCTGCCGGGCCTGTCACAACCGCTCGCGCGAGGGTCAGCCGAACCCGCACAACATCGTGCAACGTTCCTGGCGCCCGGGCAGGTAGCATCCCCGCCAGTGACCGAAGCACACATCGGGTACGGCGACCATCGGATTGCGGTCCGCCTGCCGCCCGAGGTGGACACCCGCGTCCTCCAGGTGCCGACCACGGTCAGCGGCCACGACTCCCTCGCGGTCGTGGCCCGCGCCATCGATGAGCCGCACGGGGCGCCTCCGCTGGAAGAGGCCGCGCGCGGTGCCGGCACCGTCGCCGTGGTGATCCCCGACGGCACGCGCCAGGCGGCAGCCGACCTCTACCTGCTACCGATCCTCTCCCGCCTGGCGCGGGCGGGCGTCGGCCCCGAGCGGACGAAGCTCGTCATTGCACGGGGCATCCACGCGGCCACGCCGCGGCGCTACGTCGAGGGCATGCTCGGCCGCGAGATGATGGACGTGCTGCGGCCGGTGCAGTCTGCCCCGGGCTCGCCGGAGATGAACGTCAAGGTCGGCGACGATCCGGAGATCGGGCCGATCCGACTCCACCGCATGGTGGCGGAGGCGGACCTCGTCGTGCTCTCCGGCTCCGTGCGCCCGCACCACCTCGCCGGCTTCGGCGGCGGCCCGAAGGCGCTCGTGCCCGGCGTCGCCCAGCGCGAGACCGTGCTGGCGGCGCACCGCCTCACGCTCGACGCCCTGGTGCGTCCGGACGGCACGATCCGCAGTGCCGCGGGCACCCTGGAAGGCAACAGCTTCTACGCCGCGCTGCTCAGGACGGCCCGTGCGTTCGAGAAGGCCTGGCTGCTCAATGTCGTGCTCGACATGGAGGGTTCGATCTGCGCGGCCGCGGCCGGCGAGGTAGGCGAGGCGCACAGCGCCGCGGTGGATGCGTGGCGCGCCACGTACGCACCGGCGGAGCCCGAGCCGTACGATCTCGCCATCGTGGGTATCGAAGGCCCGCAGGCGAGCAACCTGATCCAGGGCCACAAGGCGCTGCTGCGGGCCCTGGCATGGGTCAAGCCCGGCGCACCGATCGTGTGGGCCATCCGCGCGCCGGACGGCCCTGGACATCCCTCGCTGCTGCCGTGGTTCGGCGCGGGCAAGCCGCCGCGGCACCTGGCCGCGCTGCGGCGCGACTTCCATCCGTACGGGCTGACGGCCTACAGCATGCGGCGCATCGCGAAGGACCATCCGGTCTACATCGTGAGCGAGATGTCGCGCGACATCCTGCGGCCGATGGGCTTCCTGCCGTGCAAGGACCTGCAGTCGGCGGTCGACCTCGCGTGCAGCGAGAACGACGTCAAGCGCGCGGTCGCGCTCTCGTAGGAGGCGATAGACCG
>JAHEIK010000176.1:0-5217 GCA_024639415.1 Planctomycetota bacterium | reverse complement strand
TGGGAAAAAACCAGCCTCGGTACGGGTTAGTGGGAAAAAACCAGCCTCGGTACGGGTTAGCGGCTGCTCGCCTTGACGGGCTCCTTCTTGCGGAGCACGAGGTCGATGTGCTTCACGACGACCTCGGATTCCTCGAGGCCGACGAGATCGGCCGCGCGTCGGATGCGGCCCTTGCGGTCGATGAACACCAGGACGGGCGCGCCCGACTCCTCGACTCCGAGCGCATGCCGCATGGGCCAGCGCACGGTGTCTTCGCTGAGGTCCACCTTGATGCGCGTGATGCGCTCGAAGCGCTGGCGGAGCTCCGGTTCGGAAGCGATGCGCTTGTCGTAGACCTTGCAGTTGGTGCACCAGTCGCCCCAGAAGTCCACGACGACGGGCTTGCCGGCCTTCGTGGACTGCGCGACGAGTTTCTGCAAGTGCTCCGGGCTCTTGGCGTAGGTCCAGGAGAGCAGGTTGTCCGGAACGCGCGTGTACCAAGCCACCAGGGCGATGGCGACCAAGGTGAGCGCGCCGACCTTGATGCCGCGCATGCGCGCCGGTCCGGCATCCTCACCCTCCTTGGTGCGCAGGTGCCAGGCGATGCCCCAGGCGGCCAGGAGGCACACGACGGCGGCGAGGATCCACAGCAACGTCGGACCGACAAGGTTGTAGTTGCTGAGGTAGTAGAAGGCCACAGCGACGATCAGCACGCCGAACGTGTAGCGCACCCACGTCATCCAGGGGCCGGGGCGCATCATGAAGTTCAGCGACCCGGCGGCGAAGAGCACCGCGCCCATGCCCAGCCCCAGCGTGAAGAACTTGGTGAAGCCGAGGACGGCGCTGCCCTCTCGTGCGGTCTCGATCAACAGGAAGGCGATGGCTGGGCCGGTGCAAGGGCTTGCGATGATCGCGCCGAGGCAACCGAAGAGGAAGGCGCCCAGGATGGAGCCCTGACGCTTCTGCGCGCCGCCCTGGAGATTCATGAGCCAGGAGGGGGCCTGCATCTCGTACACGCCGTACATGCCGAAGCCCAGCACGATGAAGAGGCCCACGATGCCCCACTGCACGCCGGGCATGGCGAACAGCGCGCTCATCGCCGTGCCCGTCTGCGCGGCGATGACGCCCATGGTCGCGAAGGTGAGGCAGAGCCCGAGCACGTAGGTGGCGAGCAGGCCGGACAGCCGCTTGCGCGGGATGTCCGTGTTGCCACCCGAGATGACGCTCACGGTGATCGGGATGATCGGCAGCACGCACGGCGTGAACGCCAGCCCCAATCCCGCGACGAAGATCAGCAGGAACTGCCACAGGCTGGTTCCGCCCTCGTCGCTCGTCTCGAGCGACTCGTCCTCGATGACGGGGAAGAGGATGTCGCCCTTGGGGGTCTCGACCGGCGGCGTCGGCGGGACGGCGTTGATGGGCGCAGCCTGCTCCCCGCCGGGCCAGATGCAGCCGAACCTCTCGTCGCGCGGCGTGTTGCAGCGGGCCTGCGGACCGCTCTCGCAGCCTGCCCAGGTGACCTCGAGTTCGATGCGCTTCGCATCCGCCTTGCGCGTGTAGGGCACCTCGATCTTGTAGGGTCCCTCGATCTTCTTCGCAGTCTCGTCCTCGGGCTGCACCTTGCCGAACGTGACACCCTCCGTGGCCTTGGGCTTGACCTCGACCTGGACGCTGCCGCTGTCATCGGCGGGTCCGTAGAAGTGCCAGCCGAACGCCGGAGTGAACGTGACGACGAGCTTGCCCTTGGTCTCGCTCTCTTCCTCCAGCGTGACCTCGGCACCGCCCTCCTCGTACTGGATGGGCTTGGTGAGCACGGGCCCGGCGGCGGGCGGAGCCTTCAGGACGAGGAAGGCCTCGTGGTCCTTGATCTCGGGGTAGCAGCCACGGTCGGTGCAGCCGAAGTAGGAGAACGAGATGCCGACCCGCGTGCCCGCGAGGACGTCCTTCGACAGCTTGATCGGAACGCGCAGGGTGAAGGACGTCTCCCAGACGGGGCGCGGCTCGTCCTCGCCGATGCCCTGGTACGGGTGCGTGTCCGGCAGCGTCGCCTTGTCGATGTCGTACTCGACCCCCTTGGCGGGAATCGGCGTGTACTTCATGGCCTGGTCGTCACCGGGGCCGTAGATGTGCAGCTTCTCGAAGAGGATGCCCTTGACGACGAGGGTGGCTTCATCCCCCGGGCCGATGTCGGCCGGCTCGGTCGTGACCTCGAACGTGATGCGCCCGTTCTTCTTGTCGGCCTGCGCCTCGGGGGCAGCGAGGACGGCTGCCACAGCCAGGACCAGGATCGAGAGGACGGTCGCGCTGCGCGCCGATCGTCTGCGGGGCATGTGTGTCATGGGGCCTCCGATGCCATCCGGCCCCGACGGGCGACGGACCGGGGGATTCTACGGGCGAGGTGGGAGGGTCCGGGGGACTTCAGGACAGGCGTTAGGACGTAACCAGGGGCCTGATGCCCTTCCGTCTCCCCGCGGGCCGCCGTAAGCTCCTTCCTGCGGGTCGGGCTCCCGCGGGCACCACTTCAGAACCGGACAGGACCCCCCATGGCTGAACCGCACGCGACCCCTCCCCGTCCCGGGCTCCGGGCCCTCGCCCGCCACGCACAGACGCTGCTGCTGGCGGCGGGCCTCCTCGCAGTCGGGGGCTGCGGCGGCGACGAGCCGTCCGAGCCGCAGCCGCAGCCGGCCATCCGCTTCGAGAACGCGAGCGCCGCTGCCGCGTATGTGGGCGCCGCGGCCTGCACCGAGTGCCACGAGGAAGAGGCCCAAGCCCACGCGGCACACCCGCACGCGCGGAGCTTCGGTGTCGTGAAGCCTGAGGCAGATCTCATCGGTGAGCACTGGCACGAGCCGTCTGCCATGACCTACCGGATGGCCGAGCACGAAGGGGCGCTGCGTGTACGCGGCAGCCTGAAGATGAAGGACGGCAGCGAGGAGTTGCTCTCCGAGCACGTCCTGAGCCACTGGATCGGATCGGGCGACCGCGTGCGCCAGTATGCCGCCGAGCCCGACGGATTCCTGATGCTGGGCCCGCTGGTGCACCGCGCCGGCGCGCAGGGTTGGCAGGTCGACGAAGAGTGCGACAAGCCGCTCGCGGCCGATTTCGTGCGACCCGTGGCGCCGACGTGCGTGCGCTGCCACGCAGGGCGCATGACCCAGGTGGACGGCGCCGAGAACCGCTTCCGCTTCGCGGAGCCGGCCATCGGCTGCGAGCGCTGCCATGGGCCCGGCGCCCTGCACGTGCAGCATCAGCAGACGCTTGCGACGTCGGACGCGGCTCCCGAGGCCGCGGACCAGCCGGACCTCACCATCGCCAATCCCGCGCACATGCGGCGGGACCGGGCCATGGCGATCTGCGCCCAGTGCCACATGAGTGACGCCCTGACCGTGTACCGCATCGGCAAGAAGCCCGGAGACTGGCAGGCTGCGCAGCCGTGGGAGGACGCACACGTCACCTTCCGGCCCGCGGGCCGCCCCGACGGGGTGCCGAATGCCAGCCACGTGGACCTGCTGGCGGCCAGTCGCTGCTACCAAGAGTCGGACACGCTCACGTGTGTCACGTGCCACGGTGCGCACGGGCACGACGTCGACGCGTCCGAGACGCGCCGCCGCAGCAACGCGGCATGTGCCCAGTGCCACGGCGACTGTGGGCGCCCTGAGCCGGCCGCCAAGCCAAGCGGCGAGGACTGTGCCTCCTGCCACATGCCCGCCACGGAGAAGCGCATCACGCACGACGTGTTCCATGACCACCGGCTGCGGCGGCCCGGCACGTCACCGGATCAGCCGCCCGGCGCGGAGCTGGCGGCGTTCCTGGGAGACCTGGCCCGCCTCACGCCCGCGGAGCGGGTCCGGGCCCAGGGAATCGCAGCCACGCGCGCCGCGCCCTGGTTCCGCGATCGCAACGAGCGGACGACAGCCGAGAGTGCGGCACGCGATCTGTTGGAGCAGGCGCACGCGGCCGGCGTGGCAGATGGCCGCAGCAAGTACAGCATCGAGATGCTCGGCATGCTGAAGGCGGGCAAGGCGGCCGGCAGGAAGGCGCTCGTCGCCGCCCTGGGGCCCCTGCTCGAGGCCGAGGCGGCGCACGCGACCTTCGCCCCTGAAGAGATCGTCGCCCTGCGCAATCTGATCCTCGACCTGCTCCCCAAGCACGAGGGACCGTCGGAGGAGCGCCGTGCGGTGCTCGAGAGGTTGATCACGGAGCGCAGGCAGGCCGGCGACTGGGTCGCGCTCGCAAGGCAGCGCGTTTTGCAGGGCGACACCGAGGGCTCCCAGGCAGCGCTCCTGCACGCGCACCGCATCTGGCCCACGGAGCCCGGCCGGCAGGGCGACGTCGCACAGTTGCTGTACGCCCAAGGCGACAAGGAGGCGGCGGCCCGCGCCAGCCGGATCCACCAGCGCCTCCTGCGGCAGCAGTCGTACGTCGCTCCGCGCAAGCCTCGCTAGGATCGACCGGGGAGGAAGCCGTGATCGTCGTTCGACGCTTCGAGTTCCAGGCCGCCCACCGGCTGCCGAATCACCCGGGCAAGTGCCGTGAGCTGCACGGCCACAGCTACAAGCTGGAGGTCCGCTGCGAGGGCCCGGTGGAGAGCAAGAGCGGCATGGTGATGGACTTCAGCGTGCTGCGCCAGGTCGTCGAGCAGCACGTACTGGAGCCGCTCGACCACACCCTGCTCAACGATCGGCTCGAGAACCCTACAGCCGAGAACCTGGCCGTGTGGATCTGGGAGCGCCTGCAGCCGCGGCTGCCGCTGATCGAGCTGCACGTACAGGAGACCTCGGACTGCTCGGTCATCTACCGGGGCCCGTAGCGGCATGCGGCGGGATCTGCGGCTGGCCGAGATCCTGGACGCAGGGGCCGCCGTCCTGGGCGAGCACGGCTTCGCCGCCTGCCGGATGCGGGACGTGGCCGCCCAGGCGGGGCTGAGCCCCGCCACGCTCTACCGCTACGTCCAAGGACGCGAGGAGTTGCTCTACCTGGTGCAGGAGCGCATCCTCGAGCGGGCCTTGCGCTCGGCCGAGGCCGCCTTCGCCCGGCGCGGTGCGCTCGCCCAGTTCAGGACCTTCGTGACGGACCACATCCGACGGGTTGCCGCTTTCCCGGCCGAGGCCCGCCTCTTGGAGGAGGGCGAGGAGCACCTGCCCCACGCGCTGGCGAAGCGCATCCGCGCCAAGCGCGAGGCCTACGAGGACCTGGCCTGCGACTTCGTGGAGGGTGCCGCGGGTTCGCGCGGCGGCC
>JAHEIK010000175.1 GCA_024639415.1 Planctomycetota bacterium | reverse complement strand
CGAGTACAACCGCTATGCGATCCCGCAGTCCGAGGTGGCCTTTTCCTCCGACACCGAGCGCCTGCGCTACGAGGCCTGGGTCTCCACGGGCAAGCCGCCGGAGGGGGAGAGCGGTCGCGAGCGGCTGCACATGCAGCGTCGCGGCTACATCACCACGGCCTTCACGGCGCTCCATTTCCTCGACGACGACCCGGGGCGCGATCAAGACGTCGCGGATCGCTTCGGTGAGGCGGTGCTGGCCAACCTGCGACGCGACCGCCGCATCCTCTTCCGTGAGGCGTTCGGGACCTACCCCCTGCACACGCGCACGAAGGACCAGCGCGTGCTCAACCTCTACCGGCTGTACGAGCGCTGGTTCGGAGGCGGGCGCGCCTTCCTGATCCCGCTGCGACTCGTGTGGCGCTGGCTCGCGATGATGGGGCGCTTCGTGAAGTGGCTGATCCGGGCCGTGGGGGAGGTGCGCACACCGCGCATGCGTGGGGATGCGCTCGTGGCCGCCGAGGCGGACTTCGCGACGGCGGCCCGCAAGATCGGCCGCATGCGCGATCCCGCCGTGTGGGCGAGCCTGTGGCTGCGAGCCCGCTTCGACGCCGAGTACCTGGGCGTGCGGCTGCCCGGAACGAGCGAGAGCGGACTCGAGGGAGCCACCTGGGAGAGTGACCTGCGCTTCCTGGACGCGACCGGCACGCAGCGGCGGCGCGTGGAGCGGGAGCAGGCCCGAGCCGAGGCCGACGTGCGCCGTCTGGCCCGCCTCGTGGACGACGGCCTGCTCGAGGACGTCGCGCGCGTGATCGGCGTCGAGCGCGCGGCGCTCGGCCGTGAGCACGTACGTGCGGCGACCGTGGCCTATCGCGCCGACTTCCGCGGGGTGCGCTCGCTGCTCACCTGCAGCCGCGTGCTCGAGGAGACGGCCGCCGCCGTCTTCGATCACCCGCCGCTCCCCCGGCCGTGGTGGCCCAGGCCGCGGCTCAAGGCGAGCTTCCGCCGCTGGTGGCGAGCCCACGGGCGCGACGACAAGGCCGCGCGCAAGTGGATGTGGCGCAATGTGGTGCGCGACGTGAACGGCTGCCGCCGGGCCCTGCTCGCGTGGGATCGCCTGGGCGCGGACGGCGCGATGAAGCGTGGCATCGAACGCATGGCGGACCTGCTGCGGCACCCCGGTCGCATCTCGGAGCAGATCGTGACGTTGCGCATCGTGCAGTCGCTTGCGCTGATCGACCTGCTCAACTACCGCGAGCACGTCTACCGCCTCGGCCGCTACGGCGACTCCGGCGACGAGGCCGGCGAGGCGCTCGTGCTCGACGCGCAGACGCGCTAGCGCAGCGAGCGCCCACCGTCGACGGGCAGCGTGAAGCCGGTCACGTAACGCGCCTGCAGCAGGAACAAGCAGGCTTCTGCGATGTCCTCCGGCGCGCCCCAGCGGCCGAGCAGGGTCTCGGCGACGGCACGCTCGCCTTGTCCGTCCGCCTCGCCGGCCGCCGGCAGGATCGGGCCGGGTGCAACGCCGTTCACCCGCACCTCCGGCGCGAGGGTCTTGGCGAAGCCCTGGGTCAGGTTCACGACGGCCGCCTTGCTCGCGCTGTAGGGGACGTACTCGGGGTAGGGGCGCCACGCCGAGATACACGCGATGTTCACGACGGCGCCACCCTGTTCGCGCTTCATGCGGCGGCCCGCGGCGAGGGTGAGCGCGTAGACCGAGCGCGCGTTGGCGGCCATGTGTCGATCGAAGTCTGCGGGCTTCAGTGTCTCGAGCGGCGTCCTCTCGAAGATGGCCGCGTTGTTCACCAGGATGTCGAGTCCGCCCAGGGCAGCGTGCGCCCTGTCTGCCAGATCGGCACATGCGTCGACGTCCGCCAGGTCGGCACACAGCAGGTGCGCGCTGCCGCCCATGTCCGAAATGTAAGCGGCGGTCTCCCGTGCGCCCGATTCGTCGGAGCGGTAGTGCAGCGCAAGGTCCGCGCCGGAGCGTGCCAGCGCGAGCGCGATGGCGCGGCCGATTCGTCGCGATGCGCCCGTTACGAGCGTCTTGCGGCCGTGCAGCGCTTGCGGGTCCGGATGCGTCTGCTGCATGGGGTGCAACTCTCCTGCGTGTCAATCCCCTACCCTGACATCTTTGGCCTGCGGAGGGCGGTTCGGGCCCCGTGAAGATTCTCGTAGCTTCGCATGCAGCGAGTACAACGAATCACGACTGGAGGGTTTGTCTTCGTCGCCTCGGTCTTGGTCGGCGTGCCCCCCCTCCTGAATGCTGAACAGGGAGACACTGTGATGGGAGAGGCCCGAGCGCACGTTGCTCTGCTCGTGGATTTCGCCAACTTGCGTCAACAGCTGGCGGTTGAGGGAACCGCCGGTGCCGACGCGCAGCCCGAGGGACGCGACGTGGCTCGTGCTCTCGTGGAGTTCGCCGGCGGCGTCGGCCGCGTCGGCGTTGCGCGCGCCTATGCCGACTGGTCGCGCGAGCCGCAGCTTGCGCAGTCACTCAACGGAACGCGGCTCTCGCCCGTGCTGGTGCCCGCGACCGAGGACGGTGAGGACCGCAGCCACATCCGACTCGCCGTGGACGCGATGGAGACGCTCTACAACGGCGACGAGCCCGATGCCTACGTGCTGGTGTCCAGCGACCCCAGTCTCGTCCCGCTCGTGCAAGCGCTGCGCGCCGACGGTAGTGAGGTGACCGTCGTTGCCGGCGACGCGTCGCAGGCAGAAGAGATGCGAGCCGAGGCCGACCACTTCGCGACGTTCCAGGAGGTGCTGTCCGGCGCCCGCGGCGAGGCGCTCGTGCTCCGTCCCAGCCGGGACCGCGTGACGGTGGCGGCCCCCGCCAGCGGCCCTGCGCTCCGCGGAAACGGTGGTGGTCGCAAGGAGGAGCGTGCGACGGCGTACGCCGCCGTGCCGCTGCTCACGGACTCCGACTTCAGCGACTACGACTGGAGCGGCTTCATCAAGCTCATCGACGAACTCGAGCAGCGCCTGCCTTTCGTCGGCGTCCGCTACCTCGTGAACAAGGTCCTCGGTCCGCACAACTGCGGCATCGAGGATCCGCGCATCAAGCGCGACTTGATCAACGAGGCCGTCGACGACGGCCTGATCGAGATGTACACGGTTGGCAACGTCAACGACCGGACCGATCCCGTGACCGCGTGCCGCCTCGACCGCGAGAACGCCATGGTCAGCGAGGTGGTGGGGGCGGATGACGAGCTCGACCTCGACGAGGACGAACTCGACGACGACGAGGCGCTGACGACGGACGAGGCCGATCGGCTCTCCACCAGCGCCCCGTAGGCTCTCGTCTTCCGCTGAGACTCTGCGAGGTTCCCGGCGGGGGCCGGTGCCTGCCTGCAGGAGCCCTCTTGGGCCTCGGAGAGGGCGCTCTGTGCGATTCCCCCTTGACCGACCCCGGCTTTGGGGGATGAAGGTGGGCGTGAGGCTGGCTGAGTAGAGCGGAATCCGCTCGCGGTGACATCCGCGGGTTGCCGCCGCGTTGAAATCGGGCAAAGGAGGTAGTCGCCATGATCGAGGTACGAGACCTCGTCAAGCACTACGGCCACGTGCAGGCTCTGCAGGGCGTGAGCTTCGAAGTGCGCCCTGGTGAGGTCGTCGGTCTGCTGGGGCCCAACGGTGCCGGCAAGTCCACGGCCATGCGCATCGTGACGGGCTTCCTGGCGCCGACGGCCGGCCAGGCCCTGGTCGATGGCGTGGAGGTCGTCGACGACCCGCTCGCCTGCCAGCAGAAGATCGGCTACCTGCCCGAGGGCAATCCGCTCTACCTGGACATGCGCCTGCGCGAGGCCCTGCGCTTCGTCGCCACGGCGCGCGGCCTGCGCGGCGCAGAGCGCGGACGAGCCATCGGCGGCGCGGTCTCCGACGCCGGCCTGCAAGGCAAGGAGCATCAGCTCATCGGCTCGCTCTCACGCGGCTACCGACAGCGCGTCGGCCTGGCGATGGCGCTGCTGCACCGCCCTCCGATCCTGGTGCTGGATGAACCCAGCTCCGGCCTGGACCCGAACCAGCAGATCGAGATGCGGCGCTTCCTGCGCAGCCTCGGCTCCTCGCGCACGATCGTCTTCTCGTCCCACATCCTGCCCGAGGTCGAAGCCGTCTGCGATCGCATCCTCGTGATCCACCAGGGCAAGCTGGTGGCGGACGGCACGGTCGAGGAGGTCTGCCGCTCGTGCGCGGAGGATCCGCGTGGCGAGTTGCCCACACTCGAAGAGGCCTTCGCCGACCTCACGGACTACGCGCCCCGCGAGTCCTTGTCCGGGGCGGAGGTGGACGAGGTGGCACCTGCCGAGATGGGAGGTGATCACGATGTGGCGTGACGTTGCGACGGTCTACCGCAAGGAACTCCGGGCCTACTTCACGAGCCCGATCCCCTACGTGTTCACGGCGCTGTTCGCCGCGTTCATGGCCTGGCGCTTCTTCTTCGAGGACGACACGGCCTTCTTCCTCTTCGACAAGGCCGACATGGGCCGCGGCTTCTTCTTCCAGCTCGAGCGCTACCTGATCGTCCTCGTGCCCATCGTCGGGATGGGTCAGTGGAGCGCCGAGGTCGGGCGCGGGACCATCGAGACGCTGATGACGCTGCCCGTGCGGACCAGCTCCCTCGTGGTCGGCAAGTTCCTCAGTGCCTGGACGCTCATCCTCGTGTGTCTCCTCGCCACGGTGGCGATTCCGATCACGGTCAGCTCTCTCGGCGAGATGGACTGGGGACCCGTGTACGGCGGCTACCTCGGAGCC
Organism: Planctomycetota bacterium; assembly: GCA_024639415.1. Classification (GTDB taxonomy): domain Bacteria; phylum Planctomycetota; class PLA2; order PLA2; family JAEUHO01; genus JAHEIK01. The sequence goes on along the minus strand of JAHEIK010000175.1, from coordinate 2,841 downwards.
TTCCTATTCTGTGGCGCCCTGCTCGCACTGGCGGTCTGGATCTCGTCCCTCACGCAGCATGAGATCGTCGCGTTCGTCCTCACGCTCGTCGCGGGCATCGTCTTCGTCGGCATGTACGAGCTGGCGGACAAGGTGGGCAGCTTCTTCGGTCCGGTGTTCGAGCAGTTGTCGCTCGCCGCGCACTACCAGTCGATGGGGCGCGGTGTCGTCGACCTGCGCGACCTGACCTACTTCGTGAGCTTCATCGTCTTCTTCCTCTATCTCAATGCCCAGAGCGTCGAGAACCGGAGGTACCGCTGAGCATGTCTTCGAACAACATGTCCTCGAACAACATGTCCTCCACCGACACGTCTGCGGCCGGCACCGCGCCCGCTGCGGGGGCGGGCGCGTCACGCAACGCACGCATCCAGTGGCTCTCGGGGCTCGCCTGCCTGCTGCTGCTCGTCGTGCTGCTCTTCGCCAACGCGATCCTGGCCCGCGCGAGCGTGCGCATCGACCTCACCGAGGAGGGCATCTACACGCTCTCGGACGGCTCGAAGTCGATCCTCAACAGCATCGAGGATCCCGCACGCATCAAGGTGTTCTGGCATCGGGTCCCGCTCACCTTCGCCCACACCAAGCGCTACGTCGCAGCGCTGCTCGAGGAGATGGAGACGGCCTCGAACGGCAAGGTGCAGGCGCAGTGGATCGACATGAGCGAAGACGCCGGCGTCGCCCAGGCCAGCGAGCTCGGACTCGAGGAGCACACGTTCCGTGTGCGTCACGGCAGTGAGCTGCGGCGCGACACGGGTTACATGAGCCTGGTCGTCGAGATGGGGGATGCGCAGCCGGAGAAGATCAACGCGCTGGCCAACGTGCAGGATCAGCTCGAGTACCGCATCGTGTCGTCGATCTTCAAGGGGCAGCGCGCCGCGCCGTCGGTCGTCGCATTCATCCAGCGCCTGCCCAATCCCATGGGCGGACAGCGCCAGCAGAGCCGCTTCGCGCACCTCGAGTACCAGCTGTTCCAGACCCTAGGCCGGGCCCTGCGCCAGCGCGTCACGCTCGACCGACCGATCCCCGCGGACGTCGACGTCGTGATCCTCGCGGATCCGCGCGACCTGACGCCGCAGCAGGTGTTCCGCTTCGAGCAGTTCCTGCTGCGTGGCGGCCGCGCGATCGTCATGCTCGATCCGCTCGACCGGGTGGGGGTCCTCAGCCCGCAAGTCGACGTCGTTCGCTCGGCCTCCTCCGGCATGGAGGACTGGCTGGCACATGTCGGCGTGACGGTCGAGAAGGGCTGCGTCGTCGACTTCCACGAGGCAGCGTCGTGCTTCTACCCCTATGAGATCCGCGACCGCCAGGGGCGCACCCTGGGGCAGGACCTGCGGCGCTACACCCACTGGCTCAAGGTGCTGCCCGCGAACGTGGACCCGACCAACCCGGTCATGCGCTACCTGAAGCCGATGGCGATGTACTGGCCGGCAGCCGTCAGCGTCGACCAGGAGAAGCAGCAGGCGGAGGGGCGCAAGGCCACCGTGCTCGCCACGACGTCCGAGCAGGGCCACCGCCGCGCGGACGTGACGAACCTGCGCCAGCCGGGCTTCTCCAGCGACGGCAAGCTGCTGGAGAAGGTGCCGCTCATCGTCCTCGTCGAGGGACCGCTCACCTCGTTCTGGGCCGACAAGCCCGATCCGACGGCGCCGCCGCCGAAGGCGCCTGAAGTACCCGTCCCGCCCGACGACGCCGATCCCAAGGACGCCGATCCCAAGGGCGATGCACCCAAGGACGGGCAGGGGGCCGAGCCCAAGGGCGCGTTCGGGTCGCCGGACGGCGACGACCCCGCTCCGAAGGACGCCGCACCCAAGGCGCCGAAGAAGGACGAGCCGAAGAAGGACGACGCCGGTGGTGACGGAGGTGATGGTGGCGACGGCCAGGATGCCGGAGGGCCGGCCTCCCCGGATGGGCGCCTGACACAGGGATCGCTGCGCCTCGTCGTGCTGGGGGATGCCGATCTCGGCACCACGTCCTTCGGCCCCGCGGGACAGCTTGCGCTGTGGAACGGAGCCGGCGGCTTCCCCTTCGTCCAGAACATGGCGGACTGGCTCAGCGGCAGCGAAGAGCTCATGGCGCTACGCTCGCGAGCCACCAATCCACGCAACCTGACGCAGTTGGAAGAGAAGGACCGTGACCTGATCAGCTACCTCAACCTTCTGCTGGTCCCGCTGCTGGTCCTGCTGGCCGGCATGACCGTCTTCATCGTGCGCCGGTCGTGAGGGGAGGACGAATCCGATGAGCAGCCACTTGCGAAGTCTGGAGCGCCGCACTCTCGTGTTCGGCGTGCTGGCCGTCGTGCTCGCGGCGGTCTTCCTGTTGCTGCCCGAGGCAAGCACCAGCGTGAAGAAGGAGAGCCTTCCGCTGGCGTTCCCGGGCTTCGAGCCGGAGACCGTCAAGCGGATCGAGCTGACTCGGGGGGAGGAGAAGCTCGCCCTGCAAGAGGGCGCGGGCGGGGCCTGGGTGCTCGCCAGCCACTTCAGCTATCCCCTCGGCATGCCGGCGGGTCGCTTGCTCGACGCCATCGCCTCCGCGCGCATCACGTCCGACGTGACACAGCGCGACGAGACGTTCGGCAAGTACGCGGGCGGCAAGGGCTGGATCGAGGTGGCGGCGATCGACAACACCGGTCGTGCGACGGCCCGCTTTGCCGTCGGCCGCTACAAGTACCCGGAGACCTACCTGCGGCTCGGCGAGGGCGATGACGCGCGCGTCGTCACGGCGACCGGGATCTCGGAGACCGAGGCGAGCTTGCAGCCCCGCATGTGGATCGAGACGCGCATGTGGCCCCGGCTCTCGGCTGCCAAC
>JAHEIK010000174.1:7089-7583 GCA_024639415.1 Planctomycetota bacterium | reverse complement strand
GCCTTCGGATCCGACGTGAGCGGCCTCTACAGGGCATGGAGCGCTTCGCTCTAGAGAGCATCGAGCGCCGCGCTCTAGAGAGCATCGAGCGCCGCGCTCTAGAGAGCATCGAGCGCCGCGCTCTAGAGAGCAGTGAGCGCTTCGCTCCAGAGAGCCTCGTCCTGATGCGTCGGGAGCGCGGGCCGGCCGACGTCCTCTCGCGCTGAGCGGCGTCGCCGCCTCAGGGGTCGATCAACCCCCTCTCCAAGAACGATACGTAGCAGCCGTCACCGATGATGACGTGGTCGAGGACGCGAATCCCGACGAGCTCGCCTACTGCGCACAGGCGCGCCGTCACCTCGTGGTCCTCGGGGCTGGGCTCCGGATCGCCCGACGGATGGTTGTGGACGAGGACGATGCCCGCCGCCGCTTCGCGGATGGCGGGCGCGAAGACCTCACGGGGATGGACCAGGCTCGCCGTGAGGATGCCCTCCGAGACCCGGTCCTCCCGGATC
>JAHEIK010000174.1:0-7079 GCA_024639415.1 Planctomycetota bacterium | reverse complement strand
GAACGTGGAGAAGATCTCCGCGCTCTCACGCAGTAGCCGGCCGCGCGGCAGGCGCTCCGCCCGCGCCCGTCGGCCGAGGGCCAGCGCGGCTGTGAGCCGCAGCGCCGTCACCGGACCGAGTCCATGCCGAGCCTGCAGTTCGTGGGGCGTCGCCGTTCCCAGGGCGCGCAGCGAACCGTAGCCCTCGAGCAGCTTCCAAGCGGTGCCCGGCGGCACACGGACCGACTCCGCCACGAGCACGCTCAGCAGATCGTGGGTCGAGAGGGCATCGGTGCCCTCGGCGAGGAGCCTCTCGCGCGGCTGCTGCCGCGACGGGCCGTCGGAGGTGGGATCCATGCCGTGTTGCACCACGCACCATCGCGCGAGGTGGCCCGGTGGTCACATGCGCTCGGCGCGCTTGGGCCCGAAACCCGCTGCTTGCGTCACAGCGGCGGGATCACGTCTTGGCTGGTACGGCCTCGGCCGCTTCGTCGGCCTCGTCCTTCGCTCGGACGATCTTGCTCTCCACGATCGCCACAGCCGAGCTGAGCACCATGTAGATGGCGAGGGCGGCCGTGTAGTTGTAGAGGATCACGGCGAAGATGATCGGCAGCCACTTCATCATCTTCATCTGCTGCGCCTGCTGGTCGTCAGCGGGCTTCGGCATGTTGCGCGTGTGCATGATCGAGAGTCCGACCATCAGCAGGGGCAGCACGTTGATGCTCTCGACCCAGAAGAAGCCCAGGTTCAGCACGGTCCTGCCGAAGTCGACGAGCCGGTCGGGGCCGGAGAGGTCGCTGATCCACAGGAAGCTCTCGCCGCGGATCGTGTACTCGACGCGCAGCGACGAGAACAGCGCGAAGAAGATCGGGATCTGGATCAGCATCATCAAGCAACCCGTCGGGAAGCCGACGCCGTGCTCGCGGTAGAGCTTCATCTGCTCTTCGCGCAGCTTCTTCGGGTTGTTGGCGTACTGCTGCTGGATCTTCTTCACCTTCGGCTTGAGCTTGGCGACCTTGCGGCCGTACTTGCGCATCGACAGCTGGTTGCGGACCGAGATCGGCATCATGCCGCCGCGCACGCAGAGCGTCATGAGGATGACGGCCAGCCCCGCGCTGCCGAACAGGCCGCGCCAGAAGTCGTAGATCCACATCAGGACGTCGGCGACGAAGTCGGCAGCGTTCGGGTACGTCACGACCGGGCTCAGCGCGTCGTAGGCATCGCCCTGGAGCGTCTGTCGATCGGTCGGTCCGACGTAGAACTTCAGCTCCGTCGGCTCTTCGGCGCCCACGGGCAGGTTCATGGCCAGCCAGCAGTGGTGCAGCTGCAGGACACCGTCGCCCACGCGCTTCTGCATGTCGGCGTTGGCGGCCAGGTCGAGGTCGCGGCGCTCCTTGTAGAAGGCGGTGAGGGTTTCCTCCATCTCACCGCGCAGGTCGGCCTGTTCACCGGTCGCCCAGAAGTGCGTGATGACCGGCTCGTTGGCAGCACCGGTGCCGTAGTAGGCCGAGAGGAAGTACGTCGACTTCGAGGCCAGCATGCGCAGCTTCGCGCGGTTGATGCCCTTCGTCTCGAGTTCCTTCACGATGAGCCCGTGCGGGAACTGGTCGGAGACGTCGGCTGAGTCGGAGAGCCGGAAGAGGACGGCGTTCGGCAGCAGGAACGCGCCGCGCGAGCGCTCGCGCAGGTGGCCCGACGAAGCGAGCAGCTTGATCGCCACTTCCTTCGGCGCTTCCGTCGCCCCGGCTGCCGTCACGGAGAGACGCAGACGCAGGTCGTAGCGCCGCTCGCCCTTCCCGAGCACCCACTGCTTGCGGTAGGTGAGGCGCTCGGGCGTGGTGAACGTGAAGATCACGTCCGCTTCTTCGCTGGCCGCTTCTGCCGCTTCGTCGCGCGTCCACTGCAGTTCAGGCAGGCGCATCGGCCCAGCCTTCATGTTCTTGCGGTCTGCGCCACCGGGCGCCGCCGGCGGGATGAGCCCCGTGTCGTCGATCGCGCCCATGAGCATGAGCGGGTCGAGCGGCAGGACCTGGTCGAACTCCGTCTTCTGATCCGCCTCGAACGCCCGCTTGTGGCGCACGGCTTCGATCGCTCCCGACTGGCTCGTGAACTCGACGACGAGTTCCTCGGACTGCAGCGTGGCGCGCGTCGCAGGCGTGCCGCTCTGGGGGTGGGTCGCCAGATCGGCACCCTTCGCCGGCGGCTTCGGGGCATCCTCCGCGGCGGCGTCGCCCTTGTTGGCGGCTGCTCCCTTGCCCTTGCCCTCGTCTTCGGCCTTGCCGTCGCCCTTGCCGACGGCGCCTTGCTTGCCGTCCTTCTCGGGGTCGGTCTCGCCGGCGTCATCCTGGGCGGGAGGGGGCGGGGGCACGCAGCCGCGTCCGGTGATGGCGCTGTAGCTCATCACCGCGAGGATCGACAGCACGACCGCCAGCAGCATCCGGCGTTCCATGTACTTGAGCCCTCCCGAGGGTCGAACCGCTGAGTTTATTGGCGGGACCGGGCCGCCCCGATGGGAATCCGCCCCTTGAGGCGGCAGAGCCGCCTCCCCGTGAACGTGAACGTGCCCGTTACCGTCACCGGCGTACCCGTAGCCCGTGCCCGCTACCCGTCAGGGGGCGGGGGCCGTGATCCCAGGGCCGGCTCGCCTCCGGCTCCGGGCAGAGGCAGAGGCAGAGCGGGAGACGGGCACGTGTCCCGGGTTACGCCGGGAGCGGAGACGGGAACGGAGACGGGCGGGGCAGCCCTAGCGGCCCACCAGGAGGCGATCCGCCAGGAAGTTCGGGATGCGTTCCTCGGCGTAGATCTTGTCCACCGTGGTCTGGACGTCGTACTCGATCCGGTGGAAGCGCACGATGTTGCCGTCGAACGTGACGTAGCTGGAGCGCTTGTCGCCATCCCGGGGCTGGCCGACGCTGCCCGTGTTGATCAGCACCTTGCGGTCACCCAGCTTGCGCAGGTCGATCGCACCGCCCAGCGACTCGGGCGAGGCGTGCTTCATGTCCGACGTGTAGATGTGCGGGATGTGGCTGTGGCCGATGAAGCAGACCTTCTTGATGAGTTCGAAGATGCCGGCCATCTTCTCGGTGTTGCGCGAATCGGCCGGGACGACGTATTCGCGCGTCGGCACCCGCGGGCTGCCGTGCGTGTACATGACGTCGTCGTCCTCGACGACCTGCTGCATCGTCCCGAGGAAGTTCCAGAGGTCGTAGTTCTCGGTCCGCTCGTAGTCGGTGCTGTTGAGTTGGTCCTTGGTCCACTCCAGCGAGGCGCGGGCCTTCGGGTTGAAGTCCTCGCCGTAGAACATGACGGCCTCTTCGTGGTTGCCCATGATGGCGACCTCGGAGGCGAAGCACATCTTCAGGCACTCGCGCGGGTCCGGGCCGTAACCGATCACGTCGCCCAGGCAGACGATGCGCGTGATGCCGCGCTGGTCCATGTCCTCGAAGACCCGGGTCAGGGCCTCGATGTTGGCGTGGATGTCGGCAAGGATGGCGATGCTCACCGCGGAGACTCTCCCTGAACGCATGGGGGCGGCAGACCGCCGCCCCGAGGTCGCGCCATTATGCGGAAACGGAGGCGAATCACCGGCTGGAAATCGGACGCAGCCGGACCACGATGTTCGGGCTCCGGGCAACTACCTGTATGGTGTGTAGGCTCCTGTAGGTACGAGGGGTTGGGGTTGGAGCGTCCGCAGCGGGACGCCGGGAGCCCCGCGCCCCATCGTAGCCGTGGTCGATCGGCCACGGGCCGCAGGGCTGGTAGTCCACAGACGGCGGATCGGTTGTCCGCAGGCGGACGGCAGAAGGACGTAGGGAGGAGGGTCGGCGCATGCGTTGCCCGTTCTGCAAGGAGGACGACGACAAGGTCATCGACTCCCGTGCCTCCAGTGACGGGTTCGCGATCCGCCGCCGGCGAGAGTGCCTGGCGTGCTCGCGCCGCTTCACGACCTACGAGCGCATCGAGGAGAGCCCGCTGCGCGTGATCAAGAAGGACGGCGGTCGGGAGCCCTTCGAGCGCCGCAAGATCCTGCTGGGCCTGATCAAGGCGTGCGAGAAGCGCCCGATCCCGATCGCGCTGCTCGAGGCCATCACGGAGCGGATCGAGAACAGGGTCCTCGAGGAGTACGATAGCGAGGTCCCCGTCAGCTACATCGGCGAGCTCGTCATGCAGGAGCTCAAGGATGTCGACCAGGTCGCGTACGTTCGCTTCGCTTCCGTCTACCGCGAGTTCAAGGACATCAACGAGTTCATGGATGAACTGAAGGGCATGCTCTCGGGCGGTCGCCGCGCAGCCGTCCGGGCTGCCGTCGATCGGGCCGCAGGCAAGAAGACTGGCGGCAAGAAGACTGGCGGCAAGAAGGCCGGCGGCCGCAAGAAGGCCGCGGCAAAGAAGCCTGCGGCCAAGAAGGGCGACAGCCCCGCCTCCGGCAAGTCTGCGGGATCCGGAAGCCGGTGAGGCCCCTGAGGCAGGTACGCAAGCGTGACGGACGGCTGGTCCCGTTCGATCGCGGCAAGGTCGCGGAAGCGATCTTCCGTGCTGCCCAGTCCGTGGGCGGTGAGGACCGCTTCCTCGCCGAGGAACTGGCCGGCGTCGTCGTGGCGCGGCTCCACGCGCTGCTGGCCGACCGCTCGGGCTCCGAGGTCCCCTCGATCGAGGATGTCCAGGATCTGGTCGAGCGTGTCCTGATCGACGCCGGCCATGCGCGCACGGCCAAGGCGTTCATCCTCTATCGCGAGCGCCGCGCCGAGGCGCGTGCGGCCCGCGGGGCCAGTGAGGCCATGGGGGACGACGAGACGCTGGCGCCCCTCGTCGGGGGGGACGGCGCCGTCGGCACCCTGGGCCGGCCCGGCGCCGACGTCTACCGCTTTTCCAAGGGCGCGGTCGCCGACAAGCTCGTGCGCGAGGAGAGCCTCGACCGGCCCGAGGCCGAGGCCATCGCCCGGGCCGTGGAAGACCGCCTGCTGCGGGCTCGTACGCCGCGCTTGACGGAGGAACTGCTCGAGACGCTCGTGCATGCCGAGCTCTTCGAGCGCGGCTGGACGGCGCGTGCCGCGCGTGCCCGCCGCACCTCGCTCTCCGGCGCAGCCGTGCAGGAGGCCCTGGAGCACGGCTTGGGCGACCGCCGGGCGCTGGATCCCGCGGCGCTGGCCGAAGGGCTCGGCGAGAGTGTGGTGGCGCAGCACGTGCTGGATCGCCTGCTGCCTCCCGCGGTGGCCGAGGCGCATCGCATCGGCGACCTGCACGTCTACGACCTCGGCGCTCCGCTGCGCCTGGCCTCCATCGCCGTCTCGGCGCCCGAGGCCGCGCCCGCCCGCATGCACGGGGAGCGCTTCAGCCGAGAGGGCGGAGTGCGGCGTGCCTTCGCCGTTCTCGAGGAACTGCTGCTCGCCCACGCACCCCACGCGGCACGCGTCCTGGCCGTCGAAGACATCAACGTCTGGTTGGCGCCCTTCGTGGCGCACCTGGACGAGGACGCCCTCGGCGAGTCCGTGAGGCAGTTCCTGCTGTCTCCCGTCCTCGGGGCGATGCAGCGCCGCGGCGGACTCCTGCGCTTGGAACTGGGCCTCTCGGCGGAGGTCCCGCCGCGCCTGGCCTTCATGGACACGCCCGAGCCCGCGCCCCCCGGCCGGCGCTTCGGCGACTACGCGGAGACCGCCCTGCATGTCACGCGGGCCTTCCTGCACGAGGCGGCCGAGTTGCGGCGCGGCGGCCACTGGGTCGACTGCGCGCTCACGCTCGTGCTCTCCCGGGGCGGGCAGCGCGACGCCAGCCGGCGGGCCCTGGTCCGCCAGGCGCTCGCTGCGGCCGGCGAGGGCGGGGAGCCGGTCATCCTCTTCGACGATCCGGCCACGCCCACGCGCGGCTCGCGCTGGTTCCGCCTGCGCGAGTCCGAGGCGCCCGATCCCCTGCGCTTCGATCGCGGCGACGTCTCGGCAGCCGGGGCGGTGGCGATCAACCTCGTCGGGGCGGCCCTGCGGACCCGCCACGGCGGCATCGAGGACTTCATTCGCGAGGTCGATCGGCTCGTGCGCACGGCGCTGGACGGCGCCGGCGCCCAGCGTGACCTGCTGGACCACCTGGGCGAGACGCCCGGTGGGGCGCTCTACCAGCTGCGGCGTGGCACCCATCCGCTCGTCGATCTGGAAGCCGCCTACCACCTGGTGGAGGTGGTGGGGGCCGATCGCGCGGTCAGCCTGCTCCTCGAGGGGGCCGAGTCCGTCGAGCGCCTCGGCATGCGCGGCCGCATCGTCAAGCACGTGCACGGCCGCGTGCGCGAGGAGGCGCTGGCCCGGCGCTTCCACGCGGCCGTCTCCGAAGGCCTCGTCCCCGAGGCGGCGCGTCGCTTCGCCCGCTGCGATGCCGAGCGCTACCCGCGCGCGGCCGCCTGGTGGGCCGTCGGCGAGGAGCCGACGTACGCCGTGCCCCACGGCGAAGGCATGGGGCTCCTGCGCGAGCCCCTCCATCCGGACCGCCTGCGCGGGGGTCCGAGTCTCTTGCGGGTTCGTCATCGCGTGGGGGGCGACCGCCACCCGCCGATGGAGGACCTGCTGCGTGCGATGGAGGCGGCGGAGCGTGACACCGCCGTTCTGGAGTACGCCGTCGACCCTTGGCCCCGTCGGTTGATCCACGGGGAGCCACCGCCGTAGGGGGTGGCCGACGTGGCCAGGGGTGAAGCGCTGGGCGCTGACGCGTCCGAAAGCCGGTGAAAGGTTCACCGGCGGCGGTTTTGCTCCGACTCCCTTGTTAGGAAGGAAGATGGTGTCCCGGGGAGCTTTGCTGCTCCGCCGGATCGAGCCCATCCGCCCCGCCCATGAAGATCCGTCAGCTCAAGATCCAGGGCTTCAAGTCCTTCGCCGATCGCACCGTGTTCGATTTCGACGACGGTATCTCTGCCGTCGTAGGCCCCAACGGTTGTGGCAAGAGCAACGTCGTCGACGCCATCAAGTGGGTGCTCGGTGACATGAGTCCGCGCAGCCTGCGTGGCAAGCGCATGGAGGACGTCATCTTCGCCGGGAGCCGCGGCCGCCGCGCGCTGCCGATGGCCGAGGTCACGATGGTCCTCGACAACGAGGACGGGCTCCTGCCCACGGACCACCCGG
>JAHEIK010000173.1 GCA_024639415.1 Planctomycetota bacterium | reverse complement strand
TCCCCGGTACGACCCTCGAGTCTGCCAACGAGAAGGGCGTGCCGGTCACGCTCCGGTCCCTGCGGCTTGACGACCGCAACGACCCCCAGGAGTTCCTCGGCTACCGCGCGGATGGTGTGCTCCAGGCGGTGCCCATCGAGGACGTCAAGAAGCGCCAGGCCAAGAAACTCGTCGAGACGCTCAAGCAGCAGACGGAAGAACCCAAGTAGCGATGGCACGAGCAGTTGCATCAGAGGCAGTGACAGCAGCAGAAGCAGTGTCACGAATGGAGACATCCCGTGGATGAACTCTGGCAGAGATACCGAACCTTCTGGACACCGGTCCTGATCGGTCTCGGCGTGTTCCTCGTCGGCGTGATCGCGGTTCACGTGATCAGCGACGACCCCGACAAGGCCGCAGGCCGCATGCGGTCCGCCGAGAACCGCCTCGAGAAGATGAAGCGTCCGGACAGCCGCAAGACCGCGCTGCTCAAGGGCCGTGGTGAGGCGTTCAAGGAACACGTCATGGGGATCGCCGATGCGACCGCGGCGGGCTGGGCACAGCGCCTCAACCAGGCGGGGGCCAGTGTCGACGACGTCGTGGCGGCCGGTGCGGAGCAGGCGCTGCGTGCGTCGATCGTGCGCGGTGCACCCGAGGACGTCGCGCGCAGTGCGGCAGCCCTCGCCGAGCGCTTCGACGACGATGACGTGGCAGCCGGCAAGGCGTACAAGCGCTTCAATCGGCTGCTCGCCGAGCACCAGGACACGCTGCGGACGGGCGATCCCAACGTGGCGTGGAGCCGGCTGCTCAGCGACGTGTGGACGGACCTGCGCATTCGCGCCAACCGTGCTGACGTCGAGATCAGCCCGATTGCGGACCAGCTCGGCTTCGGCTCGATCAGTTCGGTGAGCCGCGCAACCCTGACGGCGCGCGTGCTCAACCTCGCGCTGATCGCCCGCATCGTCGACATCGCGATCCGCGAAGGAGCCGAGTCCATCGACTCCATCGTCATCCCGACGAATGTGGATCCCGGGGCCCCGGACGAGTTCATGGTGCTCTGGCCGGTCGAGCTGACGCTCACCGGCGAGATGACGGCAGTCCGCCGGCTCATGGACATGTTCACGGATCCGGCCAACCCGGTGCCGCTCGAGTACGCGCGGCAGATGCAGCCGAAGGCACGCGGCTCCGCGGACCGTAGCGGACTCGTGCAGTTCAGCGCCAAGGTATCCAGCGCACTGATTCGTCCCGCGGCCGACCTCAAGCTCGACGCGGAGGAGGAATGATGCCCATCCTCGATAGCCTTTTCACCGACGCCGCCTTGGCCGGCGGACTCGTCCTGGCCGGCGCGTTCGGTACGTTCGTGATCTTCGTCTTCCTCGGCTTGCTGGCGTTGCCGGTGACCGCGGCGCTCGACAAGAGCATCGGCAAGGAGAAGGCGCTGCTGCTGTACGCCGTGGCCCTGCTCGCGTTCACGTTCTTCGTGCTCGCCCCGAGCGGCCCGCTGGGCCGCGCGGCCACAGCCGGCAAGGAGAAGGACATCAAGGTCGACGAGTTGTCCATGAGGGGCGACCCGTTCCTGCGTGCTGAGTTCGACCACGAGGCGACCCGCAACGCGTTCCGGCCGTATTCCGACACGCGCCCGCTGCCGCCGGTGACGCTCGAGACGCCCCCGTGGGTCGCGCTCGACTTCGCCCTGCCGCCCACGATCCCGGGGCCGGCGCCGGGGCACCGGCAGGTGCTGCGTGGTCCGCTGCCCAAGCTCACGGCCGGCGATGCATCGACGGTTCCCGAGATCCCCGATGCGGTCTTCTCGGACTACACGCGCGTGCCGCAGGACGTCTACGACTGGGTCGTCGACGCCGGTGGGCGGCCGTACTACATCTACCTCCTGGCGATCGGTGACGCAGCCGGCTGGCATGCCGAGGGCACGCCGCGCTACGAGGAGCTCAAGTGGGTACTGCAGAACCAGACCGAGGGCTTCGACGAACTGCGTGTCAAGCACGCCACGATCGGCGCCGAGGGCACCGCAGCCAAGTACCTGGGGGACCTCCAGATCCTCGAGCGCAAGCTCAAGGGGCGCGTCGAGAAGTCCGCCCGCGACGAGGCCGAGCGCGGCTGGCATCTGCGCCGCAGCGTCACGAACCTCTACATCGAGGCTCTGATCCGTCAGGGCTACCAGCCCACGGCGGACGTCACGGTGGTCAAGCCGATCAACCCGGAGAAGCTACGCCGGGTGGCCAAGGAGATGGCCGAGGTCGGCGCTACGGGCAAGGAGAGCCGCGGTGGCTGGCGCCGTGCGATCCATGTCCTCGAGGTCGCGCTCGAGGAGGTGCGGGCGAACCGCGGAGCCGAGGAGCGGGCCGAGATTCTGCTCGAGGTTCTCGCCGCCCAGCGTGCCCTGCGCGACGAGCAAGCCGTGCTGCGCACGCTTGCCGAGTACATGCGTACGGCACCCCGCAGCGCCCAGGCCCGCACGTGGCTCGGGCAACTGCACTTGACCGGGATGCAGTTGCCGTCGGAAGCCCTGAGCTACTTCGACGCGGCCTTGGCCCGCGACGGACGGTACGGTCCCGCCTTGATCGGACACGGCGATGCACTCAGCTTCCTCGGCAGCCACGCCGACGCGCTGAAGTCCTACAGCAAGGGCACCAGCGACGACGCGCGCCTGCGCAAGGCCCTCGCACAGCTGAGGCTGGGCAAGCTGACCGAGGCGCGTGGCAACACCGAGTCGATCCTGAGCCGCAATCCGGCCGACATGGGCGCCACGCTCGTGCGCGCGTGCGTCCTCTACACCCTGGGTGACCTCGAGACTGCGCGTGCCGGCTTCGAGCAGGTAGCCAGTTCCCCGGAGGCGCACGAGTACCGTGCGCGTGCCTGCTACAACCTCGGCTTGACTTGCATCCGCATGGGGCAGCACGATGCGGCCCTGGCCGCCTTCGCGGCCTGCGACAAGTCGCTGCAGCAGGGTTCCAGCACCGGTCCCACGCCCGATGAGACCGTTTCGCCCGCCTTCGGTCGCTCCCTCGTGGCCTATGCCGCGGGCGACGAGACGAACCTGCGTGAGGAGCTCGAGAAGGGGCGGCGTGAAGCCCCGCGCTCGGCCTACATCGAGATGTTCACCGGCATGGTCTCCAGCTTGGAGAAGAACGACGCGTCGGCCATCCGTGCGCTCGACGCCGCGCTGCGCTACGCGCCCGGGTACGCCGAGCTCGACGGCTGGCTGGCCAAGACGTACTCGCGCCTGGGCCTGCTCGGGACCGAGACGAACGCGGGTGCCGCCGAGACGGCCGAGACGTTCGACCGGGCGATCGCCTTCGCGGAACGGGCAGCCGATCGCGAGTCGAGCGCCGACCGCACCAGCTACGCCGCGCGCCTGCGCGAGACGCTGGTCCGGATCGGAGCCGAGCACCTGCCCAAGAAGCAGCGCTACAGCAAGGCGCTCGAGGCCGTGACGAAGATCCTCGACACGAGTGAGCTGCGCGAGCAGCCTGCGGCCCTGGCCCTGGCCGGCTACTGCAACTTCCAGCTCGAGGAGTACGACGAGTGCATTCGCAAGCTCCAGCAGGTGCTGGACGTCGTGCCCGACGAGGATGAAGCCACGTGGAAGAGCTGGCGGGACTACGCAGAGGCCGCCCTCACGGCGGTCAAGCATTGGCGCAGCCTCGAGGAGCTCCTGGTCGCATTCAAGGGCACCGCACTCGACCGCGAGTGGAACGCCGACGAGAAGCACGGCGTCCGCGCCCGCGTCGACGAGGGCACGCTGCGCTTCAGCGGCGACTCCACCCACGACGGTCGTCGCGAAGACGCCACCGTGGTCGTGAAGAACGGCAAGCTGTTCGCCCGTGAGAGCTTCGAGAGCGTGACGCTCACGCTGAAGATCCCGCGCTCGGTTCGCGGTCAGGCCACGAACAACATCACGTTCGGCATCGAGGTCGTCGCGGACTCCGGCCGGGGTGGCAAGGCCGGCGCCAAGCGGCCCGGCATCGCGGTCTTCTACGACAAGGCGAAGATCGCCGTCCGTGTCCAGGGCGGTCAGGACAAGAAGTACAAGGAAGGCAACGTCGTACGACTCGACCCCGAGAGGCTGTGGCCCGAGGGCGAGGATGTCACGGTGCGCTTCGTGCGTGAGGACGGCCAGCGCGGCACGATGGCCGTGTACCTCAACGACAAGTTGATCGTGCGCGACAACGTATCCACCTTCAAGCTCACGCGTGGCAAGGCGGCGCTGTGGATCGGCGGCTACGCCACCGAGACCGAGCCGTTCGACGTGACCGTGAGCGACATCCGCGTCGTGCGCAGGAAGGCCCGCTGATGAACAACCGGAAGCGCCAGAGAGGCTTCAGCTTCATCGAGATCCTGATCGTCATGGGCATCATCTCGGTGCTCGTCGGCGGCGTGATCGTGGCGATCAACATGTGGGCCGAGAAGGGCCCCGTGTTCGCGACGAAGAACACCGTCACGAAGGTCAAGGCGCTCATCGAGAACTGGAAGCAGACCTACGAGATGTACCCGCCCGGGGACGTGACCCGCATTGCCGCGGTGGCCGGCGCAGGAAAGCAGGCTCAGGCTCCAGGGAACGACGTCAACGCGGGCATCGAGTCCCTCTACCAGGCCCTGAACTGGCCCGGCTTCAAGAGCGCCGAGTTCAGTCTCGAGGAGCTGCAGAACAACGACGACGACAAGCTGCGCAAGCCCGTCAGCAAGGTCGGGCCCGAGCTCCTCGAGATCCGGGACGCGTGGGAGAACCCGCTCGTCTACTTCAGCCGCGACGACTACGGCAAGTACCAGGATGGTGCCAGCTACTGGAACTTCCGCGGTGACGACGTCCAGCCCAAGCCCTGGCGCAACAAGAACGGCACGTTCGTGAACCCCGAGTCGTTCCAGATCTTCAGCATGGGCCCCGACGGCGAGCCGAACACGAGCGACGACATCACCCCCTGGGCCCGGGCCGAGGAAGACGAGGACTAGTCGTGAGCTTGCGAAGCACCTGCACCTGCACTCCCACATGCGCTTGCACCACAAGTGCACGTGCAGGTGTGCGTGACCGCCGGCACACGCGTAGGGGGCAAGGCGGCTTCTCGTTCATCGAGCTGGTCGTGGTGATGGGGGCCATGGGTGTGCTGCTCGGCCTCGCCGTCGGCTACATCAGCAACATCGGCCAGGCGACCTTCATCGTCCAGGCCAAGAGCATGCTGTCGGAGACGGCGTACCGCTGTCTCAGTGCCAGCGTCGGCGACCGCCGCGCGATCCTCACGCTGCGGCGCGCCGAGGACGTGGACGGTGACCTCGTGTTGCGTATCGGAGCGGCCGTCGCCCGCCCCGTGCTGACGCACCAGTTCGAGACCATCGACTTCGCGAGCGAGGCCCGCTCGCCTGCGGTAACCGGCGAGGTCGAGGTCATGAAGACCGGCGGGCGCGTTGGTAACTGCGCGAAGTTCGGCGAGAACGCCAGCCTCGAGTTTGCCGAGTCCAGCGTGTTCGCCATGACGGAGGGCATCGAGCTCGACGTCTGGGTCCGGCCTACGGCAGGCACACGCCAGATGGCCATCGTCGAGGGCGGCGAGAGCTACGGCGTCTACCTCATGCAGGCGGGCGACAGCGACGCGTACGACGTCAAGCTGAACCTCAAGCTGCGCAAGGTCAGCGAGGGCGGACGCACGGCGCCCTACGACAAGCCCTTCGAGACCAAGGGCGCGCCCGTGGTCGCCGATGGCCGCTGGAGCCGCATCCAGGTGGCGTTCGACGGGGTGGACGCATCGATTCGGGTCAACGGGCTCGACGCCTACACGCCGGACGGCAAGCGGCGCGAGCCGGGCGAGACGCTCCAGGGACAGTTCCTCGTCGAGCAGGTCCACCGCATCCATGTGCCTTCCAGCGGGCTGCTGCCGGTGACCATCTCATCCACGCGCGTGCCCTACCGCGGGCTCATGGACAGCTTCCGCCTGATGGGCGTCTTCCGCTCCGAGGAACTGGAGCGGGACCTGCCCGGGCCGCTCGAGGTGCTGTACCCCCGGATTCCCATGCGGGTCGTCTTTCGCAACGGAGCGCTCGACCCGGATGAGCACAGCTCCGATCAGATGATCCGCCTGAAGGACACGCGCAATCCACAGGACCCGCCGCTGCGCCTGACCATGGGCATGTTCGGCACGATCACCTCCGTCTTCGAGAAGCCCGGTCAGAGCGGTCCGGACGCGCGCAGCCGGCTGTTGCGTGAGTCGGATGGTGAGGACGGCGCAGACGCCGAGGGCACCAAGGACGGCAAGGACGGGAGGGACGGCAAGTGAGCATCTTCGTACGTCCCGGTGCGAGCGACGGCCCCGCAGGCGCGGCGCGGAATGCCCGCCGGCAAAGTCGGCGCCGGGGCTTCACGCTGCTCGAGATCCTCGTGGCGATGGCGATCTTCAGCGTCCTCGGCTCGATGGTCGTCTACTTCATGCGACAGAGCCTCGACATCTTCTATCGCGGCACGCGCGAGTCGGGGCAGCTCGACCGCATGGACGCCGTCCTGCCCCAGGTCCGCGCCGACCTCGCGAGCCTGACGATCCCCGCGGACTTCACGCCGCCGCCGCCGCCGCCGACCGAGGACGAGCTGCAGCGCATGGGCAAGGAGGCGCCCCCGCCGCCGCCGCCCGTCAAGATCAGGTTGCGTGCAGGCCTGCTCACCCTGCGCAACACGGGGGACGAGCGCTTCAAGAACTACCCCTGCCCGTACTTTGCGTTCGTCACGACGG
Organism: Planctomycetota bacterium; assembly: GCA_024639415.1. Classification (GTDB taxonomy): domain Bacteria; phylum Planctomycetota; class PLA2; order PLA2; family JAEUHO01; genus JAHEIK01. The sequence goes on along the minus strand of JAHEIK010000173.1, from coordinate 882 downwards.
ACGCCAGCGAATGGTCGGACAAGCTCAAGCGACGCGCAGGCGAGGCGGCGCGGGGCGCAGGCGGCAATCTGCAGGCCATGACGCCCGAGACGGTCGTGGGGGGCAATCGCGAGACCCGCTACCAGGCGACCGGCGGACTCATGGAGGTCGTCTGGATCGCTGTGCCGCGCGACCTGATGACGCCGCCCGAGGGCGACGAGCAGAGCTTCCCCGCGATCCTCACGCTCTATCGCGGCTTTCGCTCCCCCGTGGGGGATCCTGAGAAGAGCCTGCTCAATCCCGAGAACATCGACGAGCGCGACGAGATCCTCAAGGCCTGCAGGCCGGTCGCCGAGGGGCTGATCCACTTCGGTGCGACGTGGCGCCGCTCGTTCGCCAAGAGCTGGGATACGGAGCTCGGCGTCGGACTCGGGGACACCGCGCCCTACGTGGGTCCGGTGTGGGACTCCACGCGCGCACTGCAGAAGGACTGGCCGCTCTCGCGTGGTGCGGACAGCCTCGCCGATCCGAGCGACGACATCTTCCCGGCCTTCGTCATGCTCGAAGCGACCTTCGCCGCGGAGACGCAGTTCGGTGCCGGCCGCGGTGAGCTGCGCCTCACGGACATGGTTCCCCCGGATGCGACCCGCCTCAAGGTGAGTGACACCGACCGGCTGATGGCTCCGAACCTCGGACGCCTGCGCTGGATGAAGGTGGGGTCGGAGTGGATGTCCTACGAGCTGCGGGACGTCGACTGGGAGAAGAAGGAAGTCCGCGTTCGCCGCGGTCAGCGCGGCACCAAGAAGGCGGCGCACAACTCCGGCACGTGGGTCTACCTCGGCATGCCGTCACGGCTCGAGATGCGCCTGCCCGTGTACCGCGACCGCTATGTGCTGAGGGGGA
>JAHEIK010000172.1 GCA_024639415.1 Planctomycetota bacterium | reverse complement strand
CACGCACTAGCACATCGACTGCTCGTCCATCACGGCTGTACCACCGCTCCCGATGGGCGCGTGGCTTCCGCTCTCCGTCGCGTCCTGGCTGCCACGGGCCGCATGAACGCCGGCGCGGGCCTCGACGACCTGCTCGAGTCGATGACCCAGGACACCATCGAGATCACCGGTGCCGAGCGCACGTGCGTCGTGCTGGTGGACGCCAATACGAAGCTGGAGATGCGCGTCGCAACGAGCGCTACAGCCCGCGAGTCCGACGTCGACGTCGAGGACCTCTCCCAGACCGTCATCCAGCGTGTGATCGAGTCCCGTACGCCGCTCCTGATGCATGACGTCTTCGACGACGAGGAACTGATGGGCCGCCCGAGCATCACCAGCCTCTCGCTCCGATCGATCCTGTGTGTCCCGATGATCCGCAGCGAGACGCTCTACGGCGTGCTCTACGCCGACAGCGCTTCGGCGGCGGGTTCCTTCGACAGCGTAGACCAGGAAGTGCTCTCACTCTTCGCCGAGCAGGCGGCATCCGCCCTCGAAACCCACAGGCTCGTGGCCGATGTCCAGAACTCCATGAACGAGCTGCGAGCCATGCAGGAGCGGCTGGTCAAGGGCGAGCGATTGCGGACCATGGGGGAGCTGAGCAGCGGCGTCGCGCACGAGTTCAACAACCTGCTCACTTCGATCCTCGCGCGCGTCCAGCTCATCAACCTCAACAACCTGGGACGAGAGCTGAAGCAGGATCTCGACCTCATCGAGAAGGCATGCCTGGATGCGGCAGCCGTCGTACGGCGCCTCCAGAGCTACACGCGGAAGCAACGCCAGGAGCACTTCGAGCGCGTCGATCTCGCAGAGATCTGCAGCGACGCCGTGGAGTTCCTGCGCCCGCTCTGGAGCACGCGGCGGCGGCATGGCCGCACGCCGATCCACGTGAAGCTGCGCGTCGGAGATGGCCTGCACGTGGAGGGCAACCCCACGGAACTCCGCGAGGTTGTGACCAACCTCCTCAAGAACGCCCTCGATGCGCTGGCGGACGGTGGCGACATCTCCATCCGCGCGACCCGCGAGGAGGGCCTCGTGCAGCTCCAGATGGAGGATGACGGCCCTGGGATCCCGGAAGATATCCAGGCGCGCGTCTTCGACCCCTTCTTCACCACGAAGGGCGAACGCGGAACCGGACTCGGGCTCTGCCTCAGCCAACAGATCGTGGACCGGCACGGTGGCGAGATGACGCTCGAGTCTCGCGTCGGGGAAGGCACACGCTTCACCATCGAGCTGCCCAGTGCCGATGCAATGGGCGAAGCGCTCGAGAAGACGGAGGAGGGGCTCAACGGCCTGCAGCCGACGCTGCGTGTGCTGGTCGTCGATGACGACGAGAACGTGCGCAAGCCGCTCTGCCGCTTCCTCGAGCGCTCTGGCTACGAAGTCGTATCGGCCCAGGACGGCGAGGAAGCCGAGGCCCTCGCACGCGATCAGCGACCCGACATCGTCATCACGGATGTCGCCATGCCGCGCGTGGACGGGCTGGAGCTCTGCCGACGCCTGAAGCGCGACCGGGCCGATGTCCCCGTGGTGCTGATGAGCGGCTGGACCTCAGGTGTCGATCCTGCGCGAGCGCATCGAGCAGGGGCTACGGCGCTGCTCGCCAAGCCGTTCGCGCTGCAGCAGGTCACGGACCTGCTCGGTACAATTGCCGAGGCCGCGCAGCGCAACAGCGACACGCGGCCTCAGGTGACTGACGGCTCGTGATGAGCCAAGCTGTGAGCTAGTCCCAGTTCCAGTCCGGATCCGTTACAGCTACGACCTCGTCATCCACGAGGACGAAGACGACAACGCCGTCGGGTCCTGTACCACTGTTGCCGGCGATGAAGCTCACGTGCTGCGTCTCGAGCATGCCGCCCGCAATGGCGTGCCCCATGCTGTCGAAGACCGCATAGTGGGAGCCCGGCGCCCCCACGATGGAGAGTTCGCCTTCGCTCCCCCACCAGTCGTACTTCACGCCGCTGATGGTTGCGTCGGCCGGATCGAGTTCGTTGCCGCCGGTAGCGCTGGCGTAGCCGCCAACGAGGACGGCCATCCCCAGGATGAGTGTCAAAGCGAGAATCTTGCGCATCGCAGGTGGTCTCCGCAGAAGCGCCTCCCTCAGGCGCTCCCCCTTCTCAGGATGTTGATAATCCTAAACATCTGCTCAAGCAAATCAACACGAGCGTCCACGAATATGAACGCCAGAGACACCTTACGGGCCCCTACAGAAGACCATTGACTCCCTAACAGGCTTCAATCAACGATGCGGGTATGGGGAAAGATAGGCCGCTACTGGTGCTGCGAGAACGTCTTGGGCCGGGCCCTCAGCGATCCACCGCAGCCACTCGAGTTGCTCGCGGCGAGAGGTCCCGAGTCGTACTCAGGACAGAAGACCTCTCGTCTAGGGGGACTCAGCTGACCCTCGAGCTCCTGAGAGCCGCAGCGTGTGAGCGGTCTCTTCCGACGATCGTAGCTATCGAGTTCGATCCGAGGCGGCGTAGGCACGTGATGCTTCTGGGCGCCCTGATGCTTGTGTGCGACCCAACCAAACGTGCGCGTCACCTGCTTCGGGCGGCCGCCAGACAGAAGCTTGAGGGCCCGCCTGGTCGGCCAGGGAACTCACGAAGACTGCTCGAGCAGGGCCAGCGCGTGCGCGCCTTCCAAGTCATGAAGCGGGCCCTCGAGCGAGCCGGGACACGGCTCGCGCCCGCGGTGATGCGGCGCTTGCTCAGTCACTCCCCGCGAGGTTCCCAGGAGACCAAGGCTGCCCGCGCGTTGGCATCTTGCCTGGCATCTGTAGTCGGCCGCGCCGAGCCGGGCCTGGCCTCGGCGGCAGACTCGATTGGACGCGCCCTGACCGGCAGAGATGTCGTACCCGATGACGCAGTCATAGCTGTTCGCGCGCTTCCGCAGGGCACTACACGCGCGTACGGACTTCTCGCACTCGCCGTGATCGCCGCCCAGGACTGCCTTCGTCATCAGCGAAGCGACACAGAGAGACTCCTCGCGCTCCGCGAATCAGAATCCCGCGCACGGGCGGTAGGCGCGTCGCAAGTCGCGGCTGTTGCCCGAACACTCAGGCGCGGCATCGAGTGGCACACTGGATCTCGTGCGGACTTCCGCGCACTCGTTCGCCCTCTCCGCTCCGCCATCTGCTCCGGGCTTGAGAGATCGCAGAGGCACTACCTCGGCCACATGGTCTGGTCCCTCCGCAGCGCGGGACTACTTGCGCAGAGGAACGCACGACTGGCAACACGACTCCTCGCCGCAAGCCAAGGTGGGCGTATGCCGAACGGTGCCGTCGCGCTGCTTGTTCTCGGAAGAACCAACAAAGGGCCATCGGATCCTGGCACGAAGCATCTCGCACAGATGCGTGCGCTGTACGCAAACAGGTTTCAAGAACTACCACCCATGGAGATCGAAGCGGATCGCCGCCTCAAGGAAGCCGCGCACCACCTCACATTCGGCATCCTCTGCGCACAGCCGATAGAAGGGGCGGGCTCTACAAGCGACCCGGGAACACCGGGATTCCTGATCGCCCAGTGGCTGGCGGATGACTGCATGACGGCGGACTTGGTGACGCCGCCAGCGACATCCCGCTTACCCGCATTGGATGCCCTGTGCCTCCGCGCATTGCGTGGCCAACCTCTGAATCGAGCGGAGCTCAAGTGCCTGCATCGGCTCGCCGGTCGGCCACACCCATGGGCCCGTCGTGTCGTAGTGGGCGCTAGCCTCGCGGCCTGGAGTCTCGCTCGCGCACGTCCCAAGGAAGCCGCCCTCGCGTTGTCCTCAGCCGCGGAGGCCTATCTCCGCCTGGACGAACTCCGCAGACGACAAGGACGGAGCGTCAGGTCTCCGGCCCTAGGGAAGTTCGCCAACTGGTGTCGCGAGACTCTCAGCGCGTTCGAACCACCAATCGCCGCCCGAGCCAACCCCGTCCGCACGCTGTGCGAGGTCGCTCAGCAGTTGAAGAAGCCCCCCCGCCCGGCGCCGCGGCAGACGATCGACGCGCTCGATGCGGTCATCACCGCCGGACAAGGCGTGGGCGGTGTCGAACTGGAGCGGCGCGTCGTGAAGCAGTTGGCGCGCATGCTCGGGGCCCGAGTGCTGTTCCATCGGCGAGACGGCCGCTACTTGGCGCGCCAACCGCAGTCGACCCACACGCTGTCGAGTTGGACGATGCTGCGCCTTGCCCGCACCGAAGGCGTGCGCGCTCGGAAGATCCGACGGCGCCCTGAGTTCTGGCGACCCGAACAGCGGCGCCCGCGCGGCGTGCTCTCCTTTCCGATCGGCGGAGGGCGCGCTTGCATCGAACGGAGTACGCCCTTCCGCGCCCGGGAAATCAAAGCCGTGCGCACCGTCCTGCGCTTCGTGCGTGAGCGCTGCGGAGAGCCGGGCAGCATTCCGGCCGCTGCCGCGACGACGCGGGCGGCCTCCCAGCCGCCCCAGTTCCGGGGCCTGATCGGATCGTCCAAACCCTGGAAGCGCATTCTGGAGCAGGTGTGGAAGGTCGCACCTGCGGCATGTCCCGTCCTGCTGCAAGGCGAGACAGGCACGGGCAAGGAACTGCTCGCACGCGCCGTCCACCTCGCCTCGAAGCGGGCTCGTGGACCGTTCGTAGCCATGAACTGCGCGGCGATCCATGCGGAGACGATGCACTCGGAGTTGTTCGGCCACATCCGCGGAGCCTTCACGGGAGCAGACCGCAACCGTCGGGGTCTCATGCAGCAGGCGCATCGCGGCACGCTCTTCCTGGATGAGCTCGGCGACATGCCGCCCGAGATGCAGGTGGCCTTGCTGCGGGCACTCGAGCAGCGCGCCGTTCGCCCCGTCGGCAGTGCACGCGAGCGACCCGCCGACGTACGCATCGTGGCCGCGACCAATCAGGACCTGGAAGCGCGTGTCGCCGCCGGCGCCTTCCGCGAAGACCTCTATCACCGCGTGAACGTGATCACGATCCACCTTCCGCCCCTGCGTGAGCGTCTCGATGACCTCCCCAGCCTGGCCGGCCACATTCTCGGACGCATGGACCCGCCACGGCGCATCCGCATGGAGGCGCTGGGCGTGCTGGCACGCTATCGCTGGCCCGGCAATGTGCGCGAACTCGACAACGTGCTTCGGGCCGCCGCACTCTTGAGCGACGAGGCCGTCGTCGGCCCCGAGATCGTCTCGCAGGTGCTGGCCAGTCGGCGACAGACGGCCTCGTCCAGACCCGAGCGGCTGGCACCCCGCGCGGAGGCCGTCCTGCGCCTGCTGCGAGGCGGCTGGCGCTCCGCACCTCAGCTCGCAACGCGGCTCGGCGTCTCGACCCGCACCGTGAACCGTGAACTCCGCCGACTGGAAGAGGGAGGGCTCATCCTGACCTCGGGCCACGCTCGAGCGCGCCGCTACCGATGCACACAGGACGAGCGTCGCGATTCGTCGGGAAACGATGCCCGCTGACCCGCTTCTAACCATCTTTCCACAATCTGCGGCCGCCTGTGGAATCAGAAGTCCCATCAGGTGCGGTGGTTAGACCGATTTCTCCACATGGGCCCCGGCGGCACAGCCCGTGCGAAGAGCCGGGCATGAAGCCTGCGCAGCACACCCTCAGCCGGCTCCCGCGAGTGTTCGCGCCCGCACTGCCGACTCGCTGCAGGGCTTCCAGGGGCGGGCACGCGATCGGCCCTCCAGCCCGGTCTCCACGCTTCCCGCCGACGCGTGCCCTGCCCTGCCTTCTACTGCCCAACCGCCCCGGCGGCTACTCGGCCATCCGGCCGGGCAGCTACTCGGCCATCCGGCCGGGCAGGGGGTAGTCGGGTAGGGCGGCGATCTGGCGCTTGCGACGGCGCCGCATGAACCAGAACGCGAGGAGGGCCATGAAGGCGATCAGGAAGAAGACCGTGCCCATGAAGTCGCGCAGCAGCAGCTGCACCCAGGGGTCCGCCTCCTCTTCCGTCTGCACACGCCACAGCGCGGTCCAGTGGCTGAGCGGGAGCCCGCTGTACTGCTGCACCAACTCCTGGAAAGGCGTCCCCGCGGCCGGTCCCTCGCGGACCCCGCCGCCATCGGCGAGCGAGGCGAGGATCTTCTGCACATGATCCCAGCCGCTCTCGTCGCGGAAGAAGCGGACGAAGCTGCGTCCCTGCCGGTACGCGAGAGCCGCCCGGCCTGCTGCGGACGGCCAGGCCCGCGCGATCTCGTCGAAGGGGATGAGGCGCCCGAACGTGGCCGCGAAGTCGAGCTGGACACCACCGTCGACGGTGATCCCGCCGCCGATCTCCTCAGCCAGTCCCTCTTCGACCCACAGCGGCAGCCGGCGGTGATTCTCGCCCGCTCGCCGGGACCACGCGAGATGGACCCACTCGTGGCGCAGCGTCGTCACCATGGAGCGCAGGACCCCACGGCCCCGAACCAGGTCGGCCCGCAGCACGATGCGCGAGCGGCCGCCCAGACACACGCCCGCCGCCCAATCAGGGACCGGCGCACCGGCCTCGGCCCGCATGCGGGCCAAGCCCTCGACGAACACGATCTCTGCCGGACCGCCGCGTAGCGGAAAGCCGAGTGCGGCCTCCACCTGCTTGTCGATGGCCGGGATCTGCCGGACGGCGCGCTTGCCCATGGCGTCCAGGCCCTCATCCCAGCGGACCAGGTGGCCGTCCGAACTGCGTTCACTGCCCGCCTCTGCCGCGACTGCGAACAGCAGGCTGGCCAGAGGGAGGAGCAGGAGGCAGAGGGTGGAGCGCAACATCACGGCCGGGCATCGTAGGAGCCGACTTGGGTGCCCCCCGCTTCCCGCGCGGCGTTTCATCGCAACACCCGGCGTGGACGATGTGCAGGCGGATGGACATCGCGACACGAGCCGCAGCCACGCACTATTCATAAGTCTCGCCTGCAAAGCAGCTTAGGGATTCCGTTCGTGAATCGGGGCGCTTCGGCACAGGGCGTGTACTAGGGCGGACCTCTCCTGATTGATTCGCGGAGGTGTGGGCCTCCGCAGCGAAGGACGCGACCGATCGCAGTGGCCTTGGTGGGTCCGCTGGGTTTCGCGGCCGGAGCAAGTCCGAGGGTGACTGAGACCTGGGATGGAGCCGAGGCCGGCTTGGCCTCGGCTCCTCTTCTTTTTGCCCCGATTGCCGAATCACCGTCAAGCGCGCAGCCCTGGTCCCACACACGCTGCACGAGAGCACACCGTCGCGAGCCCGGCGCAGCGAGAGGATCGCCGGGCGCAGCCGCACTAGAAGCGGACAGTAAGCACCTCACACGGAGCGTGGCGAATCACGCGCTCCGTGACGCTACCGATCAGCAGGTGGTCCAGCTTGCTGCGACCGTGGGTGCCGAGCACGACCAGGTCGGGCTCGAGCTCGCCCACGGTCTCGAGGATGACCTGCGCTGCCTTGCCCTCGCGTACGAGAGCCTCGAGGTTCGCGGGCTCGTGCTTACGCACCTTCTCGTGCAGCTTCGCGCGCGAGAGATCCTTGATCTTCTCGATGTCCTTGCGGTGCGGGTAGATCCCGAACGTGCCCTCGGTCACCTGGGGCAGCCACTCCACGACGTGCAGCAGCGTGATCGTCCCGCCCTCACCCAGTACGCGCAGGGCCGTCTCCAAAA
>JAHEIK010000171.1 GCA_024639415.1 Planctomycetota bacterium | reverse complement strand
AGGATCCCGGGCGGACGTCCGCTCACGCCGACGGCTCGGGCTCGTCGTTTGCGGCGACGGCGAAGAAGACCTGCTCCAGGGAGCCTCCGGCCGCGAGCCGGGTGCGCAGATCCTCGAGCGGTCCGACCGCGGCCAGGCGCCCCTCGAAGAGGATCGCGACGCGGTCGCTCAGACGCTCCGCCTGATCGAGGAGGTGCGTGGAGAACAAGACGGACGCACCCTGCTCGGCACGCTCCTTGAGCAGTTCGTGGACCGTGCGTGTGGCGAACGGGTCCAGCCCGTTCGTCGGCTCGTCCAGGACGAGCACGGAGGGCTCGTGCATGAGCGCGCAGGTAAGGGCCAGCTTCTTGCGCATGCCCTTCGAGTAGTTGACCGCGAAGTCGGAGAGGGCGTCCGCGAAGTCGAGCTGCTTGACCAGCGCTCGCCGGCGCGTGCGCGCGACGTCGGCGTCCAGGCCGTGCATCTCGGCGACGAAGTCGATGATCTCGCGGCCGGTGAGATAGTCGTAGAAGATCGGCTCATCCGGCAGGTAGCCGACGTGCCGCATCACCTCGGGACGGTCCGAGAAGCAGTCGTGGCCCGCGATCCGGGCCCGTCCCGCGGAGGGACGCAGGATGCCCATGAGCATGCGGATGGTGGTCGTCTTGCCCGCGCCGTTGGGACCGAGCAGCGACACGATCTCGCCGGCGCGTACGTCGAGGTCCAGGTCGCGGACGGCGTGGAGCTCTCCGTACTGCTTGGCGAGTCCAGCGATCTCCACCCGCGGCGCGGCTTCCGGCGTGCTCATGGCGCAGAATCTACCGTGAGGTGCGCGCCTGCGGGGACGGAGGCTGCAGGAAGTTCAAGCCTGCGGCGGGCGGCGCCGCCTAGTCCTCCGCCAGCACGATGGCCGCGCCGACCGGTAGGTGATCGCTCCCCGTGTGCCCCCCCACCCACGACGCTGTCGCCGTGAGCCCGTGGCCCAGGTACACGTGGTCGATGCGGATGCCGGGCACGTAACGGAAGCTCCCATGCGCGGGCCAGGTCGCGCCGCGTCCGGTGCCGGCGATGCCGTGCGCATCGTGGAACCCACGCTCGTGCAGCGCGCCTGCGAGCGCCCCGTGGTCCACGAAGTTGAAGTCGCCGAGCAACACCGTCGGCCGCTCGTCTTCGGCCAGCCTGCGCAGCAGGTCCGCGAACTCAGCCCGGTGCTGCGCGTAGCGCGGCGCACTGGGCGGGATCAGGTGCAGCGCGTACAGCTGGATCACCTGGCCGTCGAGCCGCAACTCGAAGCGCATCTGCGGCGTGCCGGACGCGGCGAGCTGCAGATGCTCGCGGCGGCTCCAAGCCTGCCTCGCGAAGACGGCCATGCCGAAGTTGTCCGTGCGCACGCGCTCGTGCCGGGCCGGGAAGCGCTCCGCCAAGGTCGTTGCCAAGGCGCCCCGCCACGCAGGCGTGTACTCCTGGAGCACGAGCACGTCGGGCTGCCCGGCATCGATCGCCGCGAGTACGCGCGGCGTCTCACCCAGCGCGCCGCCGAGATTCAGGGACAGCACACGCAGGACGGCCGAGCCGGTACGCGGACTGCGCTCGACCGACGGCCAAGTCAGCGCCGGGACGAGAGCCCAGGCCGTGAGCACGACGCCGACCACGGCGAAGCGCCCTGCGCGCGCGAGCAGGAGGCAGAGCGTCGCGACGAGCAGCGCCACGCCGATGTGGAAGCGCAGCGTCTCGATGCGGGAAGCGAGCAACTCGAGAGTCGGCGGCTGCGCCGGCGGATGCGCCGCATCGATCGGCACGAACCAGGCGAGCAGCAGCGCGGGCAGACCCAGCACGATCGCGAGCCTGGCTACGTGACAGACGCCGCGCCCGACGGACTGGAGCGGCGTCGGTCGCTGCGGATCCTCGGCGGCCTCCGGCGTGGTCTCGACCCTAGCCACCGCGTGTCAGGCGCCGGTGAACGGCGCGCGCGGCATCTCCGTGCCGCAGTAGAGGCACTTCGCATGGCGCTTGCCCACCATGCGCCGGCAGCCGGGGCACTCGCTGGCCGCCCGCTGCACACGCCCGTCGAGCTTCCCGTCCGAGAGATCCAGATCGCGCGCGATCTTCAGGAGTTCCTCTTCCTGCACGTCGAAGCGATCGCGTAGCAGGATCCAGAGCGCCTCGGTCATCAGGGCGAGCCGCTCGACACGGTCGACGAGCGCCTCGGACTCCGAGCGTACCTTACGCGCAGCGGAGGCTGCGGCGCTGGCCTGCCTGCCGGCGTCCCGCGCTACCGTGCCCTCGGGACCTCCGTAGAAGTAGCCATGGTGCGACATGGACCTGCTCTCCTCGACCTCGCGTGGCTTCATCGTACGCGCGGGGCGAGCGCGCCTCTTGTCGCTCCCTGGGACGTCCCGGATGATCGGGCCATGCCCACGAGCCCCCACCAGAGCACGTACCCGCCTGCAGGCACTCCGGTCTACATCCGCTTCGGCCTCATCTTCCGCCACCACGGCATCGTGAGTGATCGCCGCGTGGACGGCGCACCGCGGGTCATCTCCAACTCCCGCCGCGCAGGCGGTGTCGTCGAGGAGACGTGGAGCGTGTTCGCCGACGGCATGCGTGTGCGCCGCAATCGGCGCCTGACGAGCAACCTGCGTCCCGCCGAGATCGTGCGGCGGGCACGCGCATGGAGCGGCCGGCCCTACGACGTGCTGTTTCGCAACTGCGATCACCACGTCCGCCACGCCCTCGGACTCGCCGTGCAGAGTCCCCAACTGCAGAGCGTGGTCGCCGTGGCTGCCCTCGCAGGGGCGGCGCTCGCCGCCCGCCGCTAGGACGGCGCGGGGATGGGCGACGCGACGGACCGCAGCATCGGCGATCTCACCTCGGCCGGCTGGGGCCTCGTGCTGCTGTGCATCGGGGCGACCGCGCTCATCGCCTTCGTCGTAGGTCCGTGGGCACTCGAAGCCGTGGACCGCAGCCTCCTCCGCCAGCGCTGGCCCCTCGTCTTGCTTGCCATCCCGGGCTTCCTGGCCGGCTGGATCACGTACCTGGGCGGAGCGGCGCTGCTGCGGCGCGCGGGCATCGCCCTCTGGCGGCAACGCGGGCCGGACGAGGACGCGTAGCGCTCAGCGCTTGCGCTTCACCGCCTTTTTCTTGGCCGCCTTCTTCTTGGCGGACTTCTTCTTGGCGGCCTTCTGCTTGGGGCCGGCTCCGGCACTCAGGGCGTAGCTCTCGGCGAGCCAGGCCTCCCACAGCTTCCTGGGCATGGGCTCGTCCGCGCTGAAGCGGGCGGTCACCCAGCTCGTCGAGCCTGCCTGGAAGTCAGCGGGGCGCGCCTTGGCCAGCTTCTCGGCCTGGGCGCGGGACTGCTCCAGCTTGAACATCGCCTTGTGGCGTCCGCCCTGCATCCCGATGTAGAGGAAGGCCTGCTTGCCCACCTTGTAGGAGCTCTGCGTGCACGACGTGCCCTGATCGACGCCGGGGTAGCTACTCGCCTTGGCACGGATCGGTGCGGTCGGGTCCTTGCTCTGCGCAGCCACGGCGTCCTCCTTCGCGTGGCGGCAGCATACCGGGACGACGGCGGGCAGCCGATCAGTCGGACGTCATCGGGATGACCACCTTGTCCACGCGAGGCACGACGAGACTCGTGAGGTTCGCGATGAGGCGCAGGCGGAAGCGGATGTTGCGCATGCCGTCGCACTGGTTCACATCCTTCACCCACGTCGGCTCACCGGTCACGGGATCGGCCGTGAAGCTCCCCGCCTGGTTGACGACCTCGTTGCCGTTCGGATCCACGTTGAAGGAGTCGGCCCCTTGGTACTCGACCTCCACGCGGGCGCCACCGGGCTGGATCGCGGGCGTGAGAATCGCAGGCCCGTAGTCCGTCAGGTCGCCGAAGGTGGTGTTGTCGCCCTGCCCCGGCCCGAAGAACTTGGACTGCGCGATGCTGGTCTGGCGCGTGATCGTGAAGCGTGTGTCCGACGTGGCCGGCTCGGGGTTCAGGATGCCGAACGCCGGGTTCGGGGCGGGGTTAGGGTCGTCGGCTTCGTAGCCGGCGTACATCCGGGTGAACGGCCTGCTGGGAATCGGCGTGCCCGAGCACGGAAAGGTCATGCCCAGCCACCCGCGTACCTGCTGGTGCGTGTCGCCCTCGGTGACCGACGCATCGAACACGAGCACCTTCTTGCTCTTGGCCGGGTCGCCCTGCGGATCCCACTCGAAGTAGGTCGTCAGCTCCGGCCAGTCGTACCAACCGGTGGACGCGAACAGCGGATCGTTCCAGTGCGCCACGGCGGGGTTCACACAGCCGCCGCCCTGCTGCCCGCCCAAGGGCTGCCACGCGGGCTGGCCCGGCGTGTTGCCGACGTCGGCCGACTGCTGCACGAGGTAGCTGCCGTCGTAGATCACCGCAGGCTGGCCCACGTAGTTGCCACTGAACGTCGAAGCGAGCGAGAGCTGATCCGAGCGCTGGTAGCCGATGCGCAGCTTCACGTTCGCGTAGGAGGCGGCGAAGGTGGCGTTGCTGTCCGGACCCCAGGCGACGCCCGTCACCGAGCCCCGCTCCCCGATCACCGACGCCGGGAAGCTCCACATGACGCGCCGCCCCACGGACGTGGCAGGGTTGATGTTCGGGTTGATCTGGTTGAGGCTCGCGCCGATGAGCGGCTCGGCGAGCGGCGCGTACTGGCCACGGTCGGAGCCGCGCCCCCCCATGCCGTCGCCCGTTCCGTTGTCGGTCTCGACGTAGCTGTAGAGTTCGGCGCGCCTGCTCGTCACGGGAACCCCGACGAGCAGGCTGTCTTCCGCGTCCCCCCAGTCGGCATCCGACGCTGCCGCATCCTGGTTCACGGTCGTAAGGAAGTCCTCCTTGATCGTCTTGCCCGCGGTGATGCCGAGAGCATCGCAGGTGAAGGGGCCGTAGCTCGCGGGGTTCGACAGGAGGTTGCCGCTGAGGTCCTGGAGCCCCTGGAAGACCTGTGCCGCGAAGATGAACTTCTTGTCCCCGAAGGAGAAGAGCGGCTTGAACCAGAAGATCCGCCAGTCGGGGTTCGGACTGAAGGAGCCGTCGATCTCGGTGTCCGCCAGTCCGTTCTGTGCGTTGATGCCGTTCGGACCCGAGTCGTCCACGTAGCGGATGTCGACGCTCCCGCCGTCGGCAGCGCGCCCCTGCACGAAGCTGCCGGGATCCATCGCCTCGTCGAACTCGAACCCCATCAGGCCGTTGCCGGGAACCTGCCCGGTGAGTTCGTCTACGTCGGGCGCCCAGTGGATGCGCAGGAGACGCGGCGGTGTCAGATCACGCAGCCAGCCCTCGGCTGTCGTGAACTGCGTGAAGAAGGCCCGCAGATTGGGATCCTCGTCCAGGTTCTCGAGGACGCTCGATTGCTCACCCTCAGCCGGGAGCCTGATCGTGTACTGCGTGACGGGTTGGAAGCCACCCGGATTGGGCTGTCCGTCGCCGGTCAGGGTCGGATCGAAGAGCACCCGGTTGCCCGAAACCTGGAACGACCCGGCGGGCACGCTCTGGAAGCCCGGTCCGAAGCGGATCTGTACGGTCTGCGGCGACACGGAGTGCGGATTCACCAGTTCCGAGAACACCAGACCGACCAACGCGTTGCGAGGCAGGCTCGCCGTGCCTGTCGGTGCCGCCGGCGTCAGGGCGCGATCGAGGTACTGCAGCTCGAGCAGCACCATGTCCTTCGCTGCGATGCCGCCACCGCCGCACGAGGTGGCCAGCGATGCCAGCGAGAGCACGAGGGCGAGCGCGCAGGTCTGCACCGTGCGCATCGGGGACGTGGGGTCGAAGAGAAGACGCAGTGTCTTCGAGGCCATACCGCTACTCCGTTTGGTGACCCCCCACCGCGTGCAGCCCGTCCGCTGGACGTTGGATCCACGCGACCGTGCCCGCGGCGCGCTCGTGACTGCGCTGCGAGGTGGTGCTACGGGTCGTGGATCGAAGCACCAGGCAGCAACTGCCAGACCACGCAGCCGGCATCGTTACAAGTACGCAAGTCGCAAGGAATGCGAGGCTTGCACCCATGTCGGCGACGCGACACACGTCAGGTGTGCGATCCTGCAACGCGGCTCGCTTTACGTCGCACTCCGCAGTGTCGCAAACGCGCACGGTCCACTGCGATGCCCCGCAGTGCTGACTAGCGCTCGCGCCACGTGCCGGCGAACCACGCCTTCGCTTCCTTGTTGAGCAACAGGAAGAACGGGATGGCCACGAACATGCCGCCGAGCAGGATGAACGGCCCGGGCGCGCCGTCACCGAGTGCAAGGAGGTAGATGCCGCCCGCCACGACGGCGAGTCCGAGCTGTGCGTTGCGCGCGGCAACCGACGCCCGCTGCAGGCCGCCGCCGATCGCGATCTGGCCCCACCCGAGGCCAAGCAGTATGAGAAACACGAGCATCCCGCCGCCCGCCGCGCCGAGGGAGGCGGCCAGGAAGAAGCCGCCCACCGCCAGCAGCAGGATGACGATGCCCAGCGTCTTGCAGAGCCCGGCCATGGTCGCGACGGAGCCGGGGGCGCTTGCATGCCGGCGCTTGGCGCGTGCGGCGCGCGTGGAGCGCTCCCACGGGACACGCGCCGGCTTCTGTCCTCGCGGCGCAGCGTGCGCCTTCTGACGCCGCACGCCCTCGGGCGCTGCGGCGAACAGATCGTCACGCTCCCCGGCACGGAACCAGGGCCCGCCCTCTTCGGAGATGCGCATGCGCGGCCCGAGCGTGCCGCCGGCGACGCGGAAGAGCAGGTCGCTGTACACCTGCGTGCCCCAGCCGCGCCCGGGCCCGGCCACGCGGTAGCGCACCTGATGCCCCTCGTCGAGCGCGCCGGTACACGCCGCACAGCGCACCTCGTCGAGCGCGGCTTCGTCCAGCACGGCGTTCGCGCGACCGCAGGCGGGGCAGCGCAGCTCAAGCATCGTCTTGCTCTTCGTCGGACGCAGGCGCGGCCGCGTCGTCGATCTGCTTGCGCCGGCGCAGCGTCGTGAGAGCGGCGACGGCCATGACGACGAGGCCGGCAACGACCAGTAGGGCCGCGCCGAAGAAGCCCGTCTCGAAGCCGTGCACCAGGAGGTAGACGACGACGTCGAGCACGATCACGACCACGCCGAGGACCATCCACGCGTTGCGCCGCAGCAGGAAGCCGAGCACGACGGTGGCGAAGCCGAGTCCGAAGAGCAGGAGCGCGTGGAGCGGATCGTCCGCCCGGACGACCTGGATGGCGACGGAGCCGTAGAGCAGCGCCAAGCCCGGGACGACGAGCGCCAAGGTCGCCTGCGGTGCAATGCGCCCGCGCAGCAGCATGGCGGCGGCAAGCAGCGTGAGGCCGGGCGGGATCCCGTAGAAGGCCGGGTCCACGAAGCCGTTCTGCCGCCAGAACGCGAAGAGCATGAGGTTCACGAGCACGGCGGCTGCGCCGTACAGGGGCAGCCACGCGAGGCGCTTGGCTGCCGCGGCGGCAGCGACGGCAGCGAGCGCGAGTGCCGACGCGGCGGACGAGCCGCCCGAAGCCAGACCGACGGCCGCCGGCGCGTAGCGCAGCGCCGCGGGTACGGCCAGCGCGACGCCGTCGACGGCAAGGAGGGTTCCGAGCGTCCCCTTGTGGAACTCGGAGGCGAACAGCAGCGTGGCGCCGAGCACGACCAGCGCGTGCAGGTGGTAGCCGTCGAGGAAGGTGACGAGCCCCGTGCGCTGTGCCAGGAACGTGTAGAAG
>JAHEIK010000170.1 GCA_024639415.1 Planctomycetota bacterium | reverse complement strand
GCGATGTAGATGCAGACGAAGCGATACGTGTCGATGTAGCGCTGCTTGCCTGTGGCCGGATCGGCGACCGCCGGGGCGGCATCCGCCTCACGCACGAACAGCAGGGTGTTGCCGGTGCGAGGATCGTCGGGCATGTCGGGGCCCAGGCCGTTGACCTCGTCGAACATCGGCAGACGCATGCTGCCGATGGGAGGCGTGGGATCGTAGAGATCCAGCGCTTCGAAGTAGGCGCGCCCCGTCGCGTCGCCCTGGAACAGCTTGCGGCTGGATCCGACGACCTCACGAATCTCATGCGCGATGCGCTGGCCGCGCTCGGTGGCATGGCGGATGCCGCCCAAGAGCTGCTCGGCTTCGTGAGCCGTCGAGAGCGTGCGCTCCACGACCAACGTGAGCAACGCCAGGATCGAGACGGCAATGACGACCTCGAGCGCGGAGTAGCCTGCTTGCAGCGGTCCCCGACGACGGTGTGTGGCCGGCGGAGTGTGGTCAGCGCTTGACATAGATCTTCTCCATGTGCTGCACGTAGTGGAGGGACTCGGATGCGCGGTAGCCCTCGATGCGGATCAGGTACGAGCCCTCCGGGAAGGAGGCCGGAGGCGTCGACCACGTCCAGATCTCGTCGGCCCCCGGACTGAGATCCGGGAGCACCTTGGCGGGATCCGGTCCCACGCCCTCGATCCACGGCAGGACGCCGAGCTCGGCACGCGTGTCGTCGAGCATGTGCTTCCACGACGTGCCGTTGTCCATGGAGTACATGAGCACATAGCGCAGGTCCTCCTCGTCTTCGGCGAACCCGTCCGGGTAGGCCTCGGTGTAGGGCAGGCCGTCCCAGCGCGCCCAGCCTGTGCTCCAGCGGATCGGGATCGTCGAGGGCTCGATGATCTCCGTGACGATGGTGGGGGCAACCACCTGCAGGCGCGGCAGCTGACGGATGCGGTTCGCGCCGCCGGGCGCACCCGCTGCGAAGTAGCTGTGGAGCAGCGAGAGCAGGCTGTAGCGGGCGATGAACGCCGACCCCGACTCCGTGGTGCGGTCGATGCCGTTGACGACAACGAAGCCGCCGCGCGGATTTGCGCCCGGCTCCTGGAGCCGTACCAAGCCACTGCCCGTCTGACCGTTCTGGTGGTTGTAGAAGCGCGTGACCATCTGGGCGTTGAAGCGCGGGTACTCGGCCGTCTTCCCGAACTCGTCACCGGTCCCACCCGAGCCGCTCGTAGCCAGGCCGAACGGCCGACTGATGTTCGTCGTCGTCGGAAGCGGGAAGTTGTAGTTGAGCGCAAGCTGCGGCCCGTCCTGGGTGAGCGTGCCCGTCTGCCCGTCTTGGAACTGGTGGTGGAATGTGCTCGAGGAGGATCCGATGTTGAACATCGAGACGCATCCCTCGGACTGCGTGCGGCTGTAGGCGTTGAGCAGCGTCGTGCCGCGTGGCTGCTGCGCCGCGGCGATCTCTCCGCGACGGATCAGGCGATACTCCTCGGCGCTCGTGCCCTTGTCGGCGCGCAAGTTGCCCCACACGGCCCACTGCTTGGCGTACGTGGAGTCTTGGAACAGTTCGCCGATCCAGGGCTTCGACCACCAGTAGCCGCCGTCGCGGATCCCGTTCGTGTTGCCGTCGTTGCTGCGCACGTACTTCAGGCTGCCCTTCACCGAGGACGAGCCCTCCCCATTGGTCAGCGTGTTCTCGTAGACATCGCCGTCCAGCCCGAAGGGCTTGCCGTCCATCGGGATGCTGTTCGAGAAACCGTTGGCCGAGTCGTAGCCGACGTCGCCGCCGATCGAGAGGTAGTAGTACGAGAAGCCGGTGAGCGTCGTGTAGACGGCCTCGGTCTTGGCGACGGCTGTACGCAGCCAGGAGAAGAGGCGCGGCAGGTCGTGGCCCCCCGCGCGCCCCTTCCAGCGGTCCCGGAGTCGTCCGCCGTCGAACGCGAGCCAACGGCCCCGCTCGTCGGAGACCCCATCCGAGAAGTTGTCGAAGTACCAGTTGTAGCCATGCGCCGCGGTCGTGCCCTGGCGGTCCGTGTCGGCGTAGGGCGAGTGGCGCGGATCACCGAGGAACTGGTAGCGCTCGCTGAACGGCACGTCCTCGGGGTCGTCCACGAAGTAGGCGTAGGTCGAGGACGCGTTCTGCGGCTTGTTGCGTGTGGGCCACATGACGCCCGTGGTGAGGTCCTCGCCGATACGGGTGTCGACCGCGATGATGCGGTCCACGGTGTCGCCGTCGCTCATGCCGGAGGCCGACTCGAAGGCACGGCGCACGTGGGGCAGCGGCAGTTCGATGGTCCAGCGGGCCGTATTCTTCGGGACCCCGGCGTTCGCGGTGAACAGGTCGCGTGCAAAGCGATCGGCGCCGGTTGACGACGAGGGCGTCGGACAGGGGACGTAGTCGAGGTCATACAGACGGTACGCGTCCGGCAGACCCTTCTGGTTGTTCGTTCCGTTGTTGAGGTACGGCGTGCTCAGGGGCGTGCCGTGCAGCGTGACGAGGGTGTGATTGGCCGTGGCGTCGTGGCGGATCGAGTACCACATCTCGCCCCGCGAATAGCCGCCGTCCCACCTGCCGTTGCCGTTGTTGTCGGTGAAGGTCTCGGCCTTCGTGTGCTTCTTGTCGCCGTTGATGTCGAGGAACGGCTCACCGTAGGACTTGATGTAGGCCGCACGCGACGTGGCATCGGCGTTGTCGATCAGCGGATCCCACGCGCGCCAGGAGGCGACGGGCGATGTCGCCGCAGTCCACACGCCGTTCTTGTCGGCATCCCAGTAGGGTTCGGCCGCGTCCCAGCGGCCGTCGCCGTCAGCGTCCGTGAACGTCTCAGCCGGCTGCGCCGTGTCGTACGCGCCGTTGCCGTTGAGGTCGACGAGGGCTTCGGCCACGCTCGAGTACGTGCCGTCGCCGTCCAGTTCCTGCCAGGGCTCGCCTGCCCCGCGCACGCCATCGCCGTCCAGGTCCAGGAACGACTCGGCCGTCTGCCGGATCTTGTCGCCGTTCGTGTCGGCGAACGACTCCGGGTACACCGCGGCCGGCTGCCAATCCATGTAGTCGTCCGGGGCGCCATCGCCGTTGGCGTCGATGCCGCCGGGTAGGCGCTGGATGAGGATGGACGGGCTGAGGATGGCGTTGGGCTTCGTGGCGAAGTTGCCGCCGCGGACGGTGACGGTCATCGCCACCTCGTCGTCCCAGACACCGTTTCCGTTCCAGTCCTCGTAGGACTCGCCGGCGTCGAACGTGCCGTTCTTGTTGGCGTCCACGAAGGGCTCGCGCTGTGTCATCAGCGCCTCGGTGTTCGTGAACTCCGTCTTGTATGCGTACACGCGGAAGCGCGGGGCATCCGAGGCGGCGTCGTCCCCGGGCACGCGGCGCGGCGCGAGGCGCTCCGGATGCGTCACGACGCGCCAGCCCTGACGAGCCTCCGGGTCCTTGGCCGCATCGCTGAAGTTGCGTGCGGGCGGCAGCGGAATGAGTTCGCCGTGCAGGTTGATCAGGATCGCGTTGTGGTAGCGCTGGGGCTCCGCGATCATCCGGTCCAGCAGCAGGCGCCAAGTCGGCGTCTCGGCCTCCTCGGTGCCTTCCGCCACGCGGGCCTGGGCCTTGGCAGCCGCGTCGGGATAGCGCATGCAGTGATTGTGCATGTCGGCCATGGCATAGGGCACCGGGTTGCCGATGTCCCACACCTCGTCCTTGTCGAAGTCGGTGAAGGGCTCGCCCGGGTCGCGCTTGCCGTTGCCGTTCTGATCCGTGTACGGCTCCTGGGGCTCCACGGCCCCCTGGAAGTGCGGCAGCCACTCGCCGTCCACGTTGACCCGCGCCTGCATGCGGCGGGCGACGTAGTAGCGCTGGGCGCTCTGGCCAGCGGGCATGCGTCCGGGGTAGGCGTACGTCCAAGGTGTGTTGGCGCGGCTGTCACGCTCCTCGTTGGTGTACGGGGCGTACTCCTCGTCGCGACCGTAGCCGAGCTTGGTGATCCAGTGCGTGCGCAGCTTCAGGCCGGGATTGCGGCTCTCCAGGTCGGCGAGTGTGGCCTCGATGAAGGGCTGGATGGCGTCCATGTAGACCCACCAGCCCGGCGCGTTGGCCAGGGCGAGCAGGTAGACGTCGTAGACCTGGGTCGTGGGATACGCGTCCCCGATCGTGCGGATGACCGACGAGACCTCGGCCATCTCTTCGCCGGGGTAGAGGTCCCCGTCGCGCATGCGGTAGACGCGTACTGTCGTGATGCGCAGGTCGCGCGTCACGACACCGGGGAAGCGGCGCACGGTGATGCGCCGCAGCCAACGCCAGCCGTGTCCATCGTGGATGTTGCCGGAGACAGGATGATCCGCCGGCAGGTAGACGCCGGGGTCGTTGGGGTCCGGCGTGATCGTCAGTGAGGGGTGAACGCTCAGTCCGTCGTCGAACCCGTCCAGGTCGGCGGCCACCTCGCCGTCGCCGCCCTCGACGAAGGCGCGCAGCTCCGAGAGGATGGAGAGGGCCTTCTGCCGGGCGAAGACCTTGTCACGCATCCAGTCGGCCTGCTGGGTGCCGCGGGTGACGTAGGCGACAGCGGCCATCGAGGCGATCGCCACGAGGACACCGGCGATGATCACTTCGAGCAGCGAGAAGCCGCTCTGGCCGGCGGACCGCCCCCGGCGCTCGGCGACGGGGCTC
The DNA here is from genome assembly GCA_024639415.1 of Planctomycetota bacterium. Lineage (GTDB taxonomy): Bacteria > Planctomycetota > PLA2 > PLA2 > JAEUHO01 > JAHEIK01. The sequence goes on along the minus strand of JAHEIK010000170.1, from coordinate 3,057 downwards.
GGTTGTTGATCCTGGCTCATCGGCGACTCCTGAGTCCCACCCGCTTGGTCATGGGCAGCCTGAGCGACGGCCCAAGCCGGGCACACCACACCTGGGGCATGGAACACCTCCTTGCTATCGACCGATGGGGGCCGCGCGGCTTAGGCCTGGATCGGGATTCCTGCAGGAGCTTGCAGGAGCCCTATCGTCCCGTGCGGCAAGGAGTTGTGGAGCAGACGGCCCAAGTCTGCAGGACTCGTGCAGACTGGTCCAGCGGGGCCAGGTGCCTCCGGTCCGCTGCTACTCGATGTGCCCCAGCGCCTTCTTGAGGGAATCGGCGGCGTCCTCGTAGCTGTCGAAGGCGTCCTTCAACGCGCCGGCTGCCGCGTGCTGCGCTGCCTCGGCCATGCGCTCCGTGGCGCGGGCCAGGTCGGCTTGCGCGCCTTCGACGTCGGAGGCGTCCGCGGTGGAAGCGTCGATCCGCGCCGTCGTCATGGAGAGAGCGTCGTCCAGCACTTTGCCCGGCCCTCCTACGACCTCGCCAAGCAGTTCGGCGATGTCGGCACCCTTGCCAGCGGCCTCCTTCAGCTTCTTGAACGCGTCCTTGAGCTTGGCCAGCGCCGCCTCGCGATTAGGCGGATCCCGAGTCAGCAGGTTGCGCGCCTCCCGCAGTCTCAGGTCCGCGATGCCGAGCTGCCTCAGGCCGGGAGTCGTCGGATTCGCCAGCAGGAAGGACTCGATCGCATCGATCATGTCGTCGGTGGCGAAGTTGCCCTCGGGCACGGAACCGTCCTCGGGGTTGAGGAGCGGATCGATCGCCGTGCGGATCGTGATGCTCTCGTTGGCCCGGCCGTCTTCGAACTTCGGTGCCGGGATGTAGCGCGACTTCGTGTAGCGATACTGGCCCATCTTGACCTGCAGCATGCCGATCGTGTCGGGATCGTGCTCGATCTCGCAGTAGTCGCCGCCTGAGCCACGCACGTCGCTCGTGCCGGTGCAGATCACGACTCCACGCAGGTAGGCCGGCGCGCGCGCCGTCAGGTTGCCGTCTACGTAGAGCACGCCGTTGAAGAAGGAGTTGGAGCCGCTGGCGATGGTCACGTTGCCCTGCACGATGACCAGGGCCGTGCCGCGCAGCGGACGCGCTTCGTCGAAGACCACGTCGCCTGAGATCACGACGAGCGCGAAGTCGGCCAGCTTGGCCGGCACGCCTTCGACGGGATCGGACGTGCTGATGTCGGCCATCGAGCGCAGGGTGGTCCAGTCGACCCCGAATACGTCCTCGACGTAGTCCTTGTAGCCCGGTACGGATGCCTTGGCGCCCGGCACCTCGCCGCCGCTCGTGTTGGGGGAGCCGGTGGACTCCGCGTGGGCGATGGCCGTGGTCTTCGCGCGGATGCGGCCTCGTGAGCCGATGCTCACCCGGTCGCCGCGCCGTGAGCACAGTGCGGCTGCGGCCGGCGGGACGATGTTCAGACGGCGCACCTCGGTGGCCATCTTGGCTCCACCGATCTGGCGGTTGGGGCCCACGCCCAGCGGCAGCGAGGCGTTGGGACGCCGGAAGACGCGTGCGACGCTCTCCAGCAGCCACACCGTGCCGGTACCGGGCAAGCCGCGCTCGGAGCTGACGTCCCGCGTGCCCTGGCCGGGCGTGCGCTTGCCGTCGCCGTTCGTGTCGTTGTACTCCTCGCCCGCGTCGAACACCCCGTTGCCGTTCGCATCGGTGTAGCTCTCCGGGGGGGTCCCCCGCAGGACCTCGTAGCGCGCCCAGAGGCTCGGTGCGATCTCGAACGTCCGGACCAGGCCCCTGGACGGATCCTCGGTCTCGTTGATCTCCGGGGCCGCGCTGAGGTCGAGCTGCGGTGTGAAGGCCGCTACGGGCTGCGTCGGCTGGCGGCGCATCCAGGCGTAGGCGTCGACCAGGCCGGCTTCGGCGATGGACTGCGCCTGACCACCTGCTGCGTAGTCTGTCTGGCTGATGCTGTCCAGCGCCGCGAACTCGTCGCTGCCGGCCACGATGATGCCCGCGATGAGCATGAGACTCATCACGGCCCAGATGACGATGAAGCCGCGCTCGCCGTGCGGGCAGCGGGGACGGCCAGGCGATCGCAGCGGTGCTGCGGCGCGGGTCCCAGTAGGCTGTTGCGTACTCACGGCGGCCCCTCCTAGGGGGTCCGGCCAGCACCTCCAAACGCACAAGTCATATGCAACCTAGCCCATCGACCAGCGACCGGCCACCGGTGAAGGGTCTTTGGGCCCGGTGAATGTGGGGTAGGAAGCTCATGCTCTGGTTGACGCCTACTCGAATCTGAGCCTCGGCCGTGTGTGGGCCTCCCGCCCCCGGCCGGGGGGCTGCGGCGCGGGCCTTGGCCGGGGCGCGCCAACGCACGCCGGCGGGCGTACGGTGGCGTGATGGACGACGAGGCGGCCTACGTCTGTGATGCCTGCGGCGAGGAGATCGTGATCCCCATCGATCTCACCCAGGGGTCCAGTCAGGACTACGTCGAGGACTGCCCCGTCTGCTGCCGCCCCAATCGCGTTCGGGTCGAGATCGACCAGGACGGGGCCTCGCGTGCGTGGTCGGTGGCCGACTGACGCGCTGGCCGTTGCACGTCAGCGATCGGCAGGTCGGTCCGGCCGGTCGCAGGGCGAGCAGGGCCGCGGCGGGCACGCGTCTTGGGCCACTCGCTGCCGCGCTGCGCAGGCCTGGGCCTGCTGCGCACGTCGCGCGTCTCAGGGGGCCCTCGGAGCCGGCGCGCGCCGCAGCAGGCACTGCGGGCCGTAGGTGTCGCGGTAGTAGGTGACGCGCTCCTGCAAGAAGACGGGCGCTTCCTCGTCGGCCGTGAGGCGGAAGCCGATCTGTCCGTAGAAGCGGATCAGATGCGGTCCGCAGATCACCCAACAGGCGGCCGACGTCATGCGCTCCGCGAGCAGGCGGATCATGCGCGTGCCCAGCCCGCTGCCGCGCTGAGCTTCGTCGATGAACATGCCGCGCAGGATCTGCACGCCGTGCTCGTGCGCGAGCCGCACCACGCCGACGATCTCGCCTTCGTGTACGGCGACGAGCGGGTCGTCCCC